>QNXQ01000121.1 GCA_003978875.1 Aquifex sp.
TTTTTTTAATGTTTTATCTTTACCAGCTATAACTCTTTTTTCTTTAGATTTAGATTTTTTATCTTCAGGTTCTTCTTCTCCACTCACCCATCTCTGCGTTAAATCTTTGTTAGCAAATGACCTACGAGTACCATCATCTCTTTCACCTCTCCAATTACCCTTATTAGTTTTCCCATTTGAAGTAGAGTTAGAGGCGAAATATTTAACATTTAGCAATACCGAGGAGCACAAGTACGGTATCAAAAGATTTATAAAGCTAAAAGAAAACGTATTTGCTTTAGGTTTTTATTCTTCCCGGAAAATACCTTTTCGCTGCAAAAAGCGGTGTTTCCTATAAGTTTTTACACGTAGAAGCTTTTGTCGGAAATAGATTGTTTTTCTATGAAGAAGAAGGCTTTGAATTTCACAGTCACCCTGAGAAACATTTATACGGAGGCAAGGTCAAGCTTTCCCATGAGATAAAGGATTTCAAGTTTTCTGGAAAGTTTCTACTATCCTTTTACAGGGAACTTGAATCTTCACGAAGGGCAAAAATATTCAGTATAGGCGTTAGTGTTGAGAAGGAATTTTAAATAGAAAGAGACACCTTCTAAATACACGAAGTAAAATAATTTCCGATGCCACTCTTATTTAAGAAAATAAAAGACCTAAGGAATTATTTGAAGAGGAGAAAGTGTGAAGGGAAGGAAGTAGGTTTTGTACCCACAATGGGTTATCTCCATAAAGGGCATAGAGAACTTATAAAGTTAGCCAGAATGCAGAACGATATTGTAGTAGTAAGCATTTTTGTAAATCCAACCCAATTTGGAGAAGGAGAAGACTACGATAGATACCCGAGGGATTTAGAAAGGGATTTGGCTATATGTGAAGAAGAGGGTGTAGATGTTGTTTTTGCTCCCGAAGTGGAAGAAATATATCCTAAGGGTTATAGAACCAGGGTCTGTGTGGGGGAACTCGGAAATGTACTGGAAGGAGCATTTAGACCGGGCCACTTTGACGGTGTAGCGACAATAGTTGTAAAACTTTTCAACATAGTTCAACCAAACAGAGCTTATTTCGGAGAAAAGGATTATCAGCAGTTAAAAATAATCCAGCAGATTGTTGAGGATTTAAACATTCCCGTTGAAATAATTCCTGTTCCAATAGTGAGAGAGGAGGATGGACTTGCCTACAGTTCAAGAAATGTTTATCTATCTCCAGAGGAAAGGGAATCAGCTCTTGCAATATACAAGTCATTTCAATTAGCTGAAAAAATGATAAAAGCAGGTGAAAGGGATGCAAAAAGGATAAAGGAAGCTATTAGGGCTTTTATAGAACGTCATCCTCATGTCAAGGGGATAGACTACGTTGAGATTACCGATGAAAACTTAAAACCAAAGGAAACAGTAGGAAAAGGTGATAGAATTCTGGTTGCGGTAAGAGTCGGGAATACAAGGTTAATAGACAATTGGAAGGTGGAACTTTGAAACGCATTCTCTTTATGGGAACGCCTCAATTTGCGGTACCTAGTTTAGAAGAGTTAATTAAAAATTTCGAAGTTATAGGTGTAGTTTCTCAACCAGATAAACCTGCGGGAAGAGGAAAAAAATTAACACCTCCACCTACGAAGGTTTTGGCTCAAAAATATGGAATTTCCGTATATCAGCCCGAGAAAAAGCGTGAATTAATCCCTTTGGTAAAAGATTTAAATCCCGATTGTATAGTAGTAGTAGCCTACGGAAAAATCTTACCCAAAGAAGTTCTGGAAGTACCACCTTACAGAGTTATAAACTTGCACGCTTCTCTACTTCCCAAATACAGAGGAGCGGCTCCCATCCAAAGAGCTCTTATGGCTGGAGAAAAGGAAACCGGAAATACGGTAATGCTTGTGAATGAAGAAATGGATGCGGGAGACATTCTTTCACAAGAGGTTATAAAAATTGAAGAGGAAGATAACTTTTACTCTCTTTCTGAAAAACTCGCCCAAAGTGGTGCAAAACTTCTTGTAAAAACTTTAAAAGAATGGTTTGAAGGGAAAATTAAACCGATACCTCAAAATCATAAAGAAGCAACCTATGCTCCTCCAATCCAAAGAGAAGAGTTCAGAATATGCTGGGATGCTCCCGCAGAAAGTGTAAACGGGAGAATAAGAGGAGTTTATCCTAACGCCTATACCTTCTTCAAAGGAAACAGAATCAAGATACTGAAAGCTAAAGTAGTTGATATAGAAGGTTATCCCGGAGAAATTCAGGATACGAAAAAATTTATCGTAGCTTGTGGAGAAAAAAGCTTAGAAATCCTAGAGTTAATCTCTCCGAAAGGCAAAAGGATGACGGGAGAAGAATTCATGAGGGGCTATAGACCTCAGTTATTTGAATCATTGAAATTACAATGACAATAAGGACAAACCTTTGCTCTTCTCGGTATTGCCATATTACACATAGAACAAATCCTTTTTCCAGTAAAGAACGTAAAGGGTGGTATATGGAAAAGAGAATTGCCTATGTAAATGACAAAGATAACTATGAAAATAATCCCCCAAGCTTGTAAAAGAGCAGATGTATCCATTTTCAATTTTAACCATATATATGTAGTGAGAAGGGAAGAAACCCAAAAGGCAAATCGCTTAGCTAAAAAAACGGTAGCGATTAAGTAAACTAAAGCCATCCAGATGAAAAAGATTACAAGAGGTTCCTCCAGAATTTTCAAGACCTCTTTACTCACTCCCGTCTCCCTTTCTTTTCTTTCCAGAAAAGGTATAATACCACTGCAAAAGCTACAATCCCGAACAATACACCACCTATGAATAGAACTATTATCAGACTCAAGTTATCCATTTAAATACATTTTAAGTATTATGAAGTATCCCTCTTATTTGAATCTTTACGAGACAGGAGAGCTGGAAAGGAGAGTAGAAAAAGCTCTGGGCATGCTAAAGGAATGCAAGGTATGTCCTCACAAATGTAACGTAGATAGAACGAAAAATGAAAAGGGATACTGCAAAGTGGGAAGGTATGCAATTGTCGCAGATTACTTCCCTCACTTAGGTGAAGAATTTCCAATCAGAGGATACAGGGGAAGTGGAACAATATTCTTTTCCTATTGCAATATGAGATGTGTTTATTGTCAAAATTACGACGTCAGCCATCACGGTGTCGGGAGAATAATGAAACCTGAAGACCTTGCTCAGGTTATGCTTGAATTGCAAGATTACGGTTGCCATAACATAAACTTGGTAACTCCTTCACACGTAGTTCCTCAGATACTTGAAGCACTGCTGATAGCTGTTGAAAAAGGCCTTAGAATTCCGATAGTCTACAATACTTCTTCCTTTGATTCTTTAGAAACGTTAAAACTCTTGGACGGAATAGTAGATATATATCTCGCGGATTTGAAATATTTAAACAAGGGATTCGGGAGAAAGTACTCAAAGGTAAAAGACTATCCTTCCGCCGCAAAAAAAGCTATAGTGGAAATGTACAGGCAAGTAGGAAATCTAAGAGTAGACGAGAAAGGTATAGCAGTGAGGGGACTTCTCATAAGACATCTCGTTCTTCCCAACGATATATCGACAACCAAAGAGGTTATGGAGTTTCTGAGGAGTATAGACCCTTCTCTTGCTATAAATGTTATGAAACAATACTTTCCTCATTACAAAGCATGGGATTACCCCGAACTATCGAGAAGAATTACAGAAGCTGAATACAGAAAAGCTCTTGAAGAAGCAAAAGGCTTTACGCTTATACTGGACTAAAATTAAAGTTTATGGAAGTAACATTTTTGAGTGCATTTTTAGCAGGAGTACTTTCTTTTCTTTCTCCCTGTATACTTCCTATAATTCCCGCATATCTCTCGTATATATCCGGAGTGGGATTAGGGGAGTTAGAAAGAGAGAAAAAAATAATAAACTGGAAGGTATTCTTTTCAGCCCTTTACTTTGTTCTTGGGTTTTCCATTGTATTTACAGGATTAGGAGCAAGTGCAACATTTATAGGTCAACTTCTTCAGGAATACCAGGAATGGATTATCAGGATAGGGAGCGGATTAGTAATATTCTTCGGACTGCATTTTTCGGGACTGTTCCTCTGGAAACACTTTCTGAAAGCGTATATAGCGGTCGGTCTTATTATACCGATTCTTTATTCCCTAAATCTTGTAAGAGGTGAAGAGCTTTTCAATCTGGCCTTTGCCTACACCGTAGTTCTAATACTTTATCTCTTTAAAGTTCACGAGTTTTTATACAGACAGCTGAAAATAGAAGCAAAAGCAGAACTGTCTTATGTGGGAGCCTTTATTATGGGTGTAGTTTTTGCCTTCGGTTGGAGTCCGTGCATAGGACCGGTTCTGGGCTCTATTCTCTTTTTAGCATCTCAGCAAGAAACCGTTGCAAAAGGAGCCATGCTGCTACTTACATACTCGGTAGGCTTAGGAATTCCTTTCCTTTTAGCGGGTCTTCTCTTCTCCTTCTTCCTTAATTTTGTAAAGGCCTTTTCAAAATACTTCAAGTACGTTGAAATAATCGGCGGTATTCTCCTAATTTCTTTAGGAATTCTACTCGCTTTGGATAAATTATCCCTTCTTGCTAATATAACTTTCTGATGAGAACTATAGTAATAGACTACGGAATGGGAAATTTGCGAAGTGTAGCAAAAGCCCTTGAAACCGTAGGTTTCCCAGATGTTTTAATCACAGGGGATTACAGAAAAGTAGAAACTGCGGATATACTTGTTCTTCCTGGAGTGGGTGCTTTTGGAGACGCTATAAAAAATCTTGAGGAATTAGGATTAATAGAATCAATAAGAAAACACATAGAAAAGGGAAAACCCTTTTTAGGAATATGTCTAGGATTACAGTTATTGTTTGAAAAAAGCTATGAGCACGGAGAACATAAAGGTCTGGGTGTCTTTAAAGGTGAAGTTAGACTTCTTCCTACAGGAGTAAAAATTCCACATATCGGTTGGAATCAGCTTTGGTTTAAAAGGGAAAGCGAGATACTTGAAGGAATAAAAGAAGGAGATTTCTTTTACTTTGTCCACTCATACAGAGTTATTCCCAAAGAAGAGGAAATTGTATTAACTACCACAGATTACGGAGAGTATTTTGTTTCCTCAGTGCTGGTTGATAATCTCTTAGCCGTTCAGTTCCATCCCGAGAAAAGCCAAAAAAAGGGGTTAAAGCTCTTAGAAAATTTTAGGAAAAAAGCGGAAAAGGCAATTTCTTAATCTTCTCCTTGAAGTGCAGGCTTCTCCATCATACCCTTTCCGCGACCGTGTATTCCTCTCCCGTGTCCATGGAACTTCCTTATCATTTCTTCCCATGACCCTTCATACCTGTGATACATCCAGTAAGCAACCGCTTCCTTTTCTTCTTCCGATAGACCCTTTCCTATGGGAGGCATAACACCGAAGAGTTTAAAAGCCATGGGCATACATACTCCTTTTTCCCTCATGGGCTCCGTTATATAGTTCTTTACAAATTCAATAAAGTCTTCCTCTTCTGGGTAAAAGTGTTTAACTCTTAAAGCTACCTCGTTCATGGGCGGGGCCTGAATGGGTGGTTTTTCACCCTTCATTACTCTCATTCTCACCTGACGTATTTCCTCATGGGACATATACTCAACGTGACAAGCACTGCAACTCTTTTTAAAGACCTCATAACCCTTTTTCATTAGTTCTTCGCTGGGAATTGCAAATATTGGTAGGACAAAAGTAAGTCCGAGGAAAAATTTTTTCATCCCACATACCTCCTTAGTAAATTCTAATTTACTTTTTGTGAAATGATACGAGTATTGACATAAAATTTGAAGCTTTTTATATTAGATAATTAGCCCTGCGGCGGGACAGGGTGAACTCCCCCAGGCCCGAAAGGGAGCAAGGGTAAGCCCGCCGTCCCGTGCGCAGGGTCTTTTATTTTAATCAAATCCTCAGTATTTCCTCGGGGGTGAACCTTATGACTTCAGCTTCTATTGCGGAAAAACTAAGAAAACTGAAAGAAAGAAGAAAAAATGGTGAGATAGATGCAAGGGTATTTTATATATCTCTTCTTCAACTTACAACGGAACTTTTAAACGAGTTAGAACATGAAGACATATCCGATGAAGATGTAAAAAAACAAATTCCCTTAATTCTTACCTTTCTAGAAGAACAGATATCTAAGTATGCTCAAAGAGGTCATTGATGGCTTACATTCCTTTTGCAAGAAAATATAGACCTAAATTCTTTAAAGAGGTCATAGGTCAAGATGCACCCGTACGTATTTTAAAAAACGCTATTCGGAATAACAGGGTAGCCCACGCTTATTTATTTGCAGGACCCAGGGGAGTAGGTAAAACAACCATAGCGAGGATTTTGGCAAAAGCCTTGAACTGTAAAAATCCCTCTGAAGGAGAACCTTGCGGAGAATGTGAACACTGCAGGGAAATAGATAGGGGAATATTTCCAGACCTTATAGAAATGGACGCTGCCTCAAACAGAGGTATAGACGATATCAGAACACTAAAGGAAGCGGTAAATTACAAACCCATTAAAGGGAAATACAAAGTTTATATTATCGACGAAGCACACATGCTTACAAAAGAGGCATTCAACGCCCTACTTAAAACCCTTGAAGAACCACCCCAAAATACCGTTTTCGTTCTGTGTACCACCGAGTACGATAAAATTCTCCCCACCATACTTTCCAGATGCCAAAGGATAATTTTCTCAAAGGTGTCAAAAGAAAAAGTTATCGAATACCTCAAGAAAATTTGCGAAAAGGAAAACATCGAGTATGAAGAAAAGGCACTTGAACTTTTAGCCCATGCCTCGGAAGGATGTATGAGAGATGCCGCCTCTCTTTTAGACCAGGCAAGCGTATACGGTGAAGGAAAGGTAAAGAGAGAAGTAGTTGAGAACTTCTTAGGCATATTGAGTCAGGAAACGGTAAGAAAATTTTTAAGGTTCCTTTTAAATTCAGAAGTTGATGAAGCTATAAAGTTTTTAAATGAGCTCTCCGAAAAGGGATATAACCTCGGAAAGTTTTGGGAAATGCTTGAAGAGGAAGTAAGAAATGCTATCCTCGTAAAAAGCTTAAAAAATCCCCAGCTCATAGTAGAAAACTGGAAAGATTACGAAGAGTTTAAAGAATTTCCCTTAGAGGCACTCCTTTACGTTGAGAATTTAATAAATAGAGGAAAAGTAGAAGCGAGAACAAGAGAACCCTTAAGGGCTTACGAACTTGCAGTAATAAAGAGCTTAATAGTAAATGAGATACTTCCCATTTCTCAACTTGGGAAGATTATCGGAAAAGAAAGTAGCCAAAAAGAGAATAATGATAAACCTAAAGAAGAGGAAACCGTAGAAAAAACACCCAAGGAAAAAGAGATATCTCCTAAGGCGAACATAGAAGAAGTTATAAATTCTATACAAAAACACCTTATAAGAAGAATAATCGAGGATGCTGAAAAGGAAGAAAGAGATGGAAAGATAGTTATTAAGGTTGATGCAAGCCACTACAAAAGCTATAAAAAAGAATTTGAAAAACTAAAAGAACTGTATCCTTTTCTTGAATATGAACTTTTAGAAGTAAAAAAAAAGAGTTCAGACCAGAACAAGATGAAGCTGTTCTGAAGGTAAAGGAGTTGTTCAATGCAAAAATACTCAAAGTACGAGATAAAGGCAAAGGTAATTAAAGTAAGAATGCCTGTTGAAGAAGTAGGTTTATTCAATTCGTTAATAGACGGTCTTCCCAGATATGCACTTACCAGAACAAAGGAAAAGGGAACGGGAGAAGTATTTGTTTTGGTAACTCCTTACAAGGTGAAGGAGCTAATGGAAGCGTTGGAAGGAATGAAAAAGCACATTAAAAACTTGGAAATACTCGGAGAGACGGACGAAGAACTTACCTTTTGAAGGAATATCTTTAAATCTTATGGAAAAAGTTCACTCCTTTAAACTAATATCGGATTTAAAACCCGCGGGAGACCAGCCTAAGGCCATAGAACAACTCTTAAACAACCTGGAAAGGGGAGTAAAGGAACAAGTTTTACTGGGTGCTACGGGTACCGGAAAAACCTTTACACTTGCAAATGTAATAGCTAGGTACAATAAGCCCACCCTTGTGGTAGTTCATAACAAAATTCTTGCAGCACAACTATACAGAGAATTCAAGGAGCTTTTTCCCGAGAATGCGGTTGAATATTTTGTGTCTTACTACGACTACTATCAACCTGAAGCTTATATTCCTGAAAAGGATTTGTATATAGAAAAAGACGCAAGCATAAACGAAACCTTAGAAAGGTATAGACACTCCGCGACTATATCCGTCCTTGAAAGAAGAGATGTAATAGTTGTAGCATCTGTGTCTTGTATATACGGACTCGGTAAACCAGAACATTACGAAAAGCTCAGAATAAAGCTGGAGAAAGGTATAAGGCTTAACTTAAGTAAATTCCTGAGAAAACTTGTAGAGCTTGGATATCAAAGGAACGATTTTGCTGTAAAGAGGGCAACTTTTTCCGTGAGAGGTGACTGTGTAGAAGTCGTTCCTTCACAGACGGAAGATTACGTGGTAAGGATTGAATTCTGGGATGATGAGGTTGAAAGGATTGTTTTGATGGATGCTTTAAACAGACACGTAATAAAGGAAGTAGAAACCTTTTCTTTGTTTCCGGCATCTCACTACATAGCACCTAGACCAACCGTAGAACAAGCCCTTGAGCAGATAGAAAGGGACTTGGAAGAAAGGGTCAGATGGTTTAAAAAACAGGGAAGGGAAGTTGAAGCTCAAAGGCTTTATCAGAGAACTATGTACGACATTGAAATGATAAGGGAATTGGGTCATTGTAAGGGAATCGAGAACTATTCCAGATACTTTGATGGCAGAAAACCCGGAGAACCTCCATTTACCCTACTTGATTATTTTCCCGAAGATTTCCTTCTCATAATAGATGAATCCCATATGACCATCCCACAGCTTAGAGCTATGTATAACGGAGATAGAAGTAGAAAAGAAAAACTGGTGAAATACGGATGGAGGCTTCCCTCAGCTCTCGACAACAGACCCCTTAAATTTGAAGAATTTCTGGAAAGGATAAATCAGGTAATTTACGTTTCGGCTACTCCGGGGGAATGGGAGATAAAACGTAGTAAAGGGTGTATTGTAGAACAAATAGTAAGACCAACGGGACTACTAGACCCTGTTGTTGAAGTACGTCCCAAGATGAACCAACTGGAAGATTTAATTAAGGAAATCAAAGAAGTGAAAAAGAGAAAAGAAAGAGCTTTGGTTTTAACAACCACAAAAAGGCTTGCAGAGGAAGTAGCAGATTACTTTACGGAAAGAAAAATTAGAGCAAAGTATATGCACTCAGACCTCGATGCCATAGAGAGAGCTCAGCTTATAAGAGAACTAAGAGAAGGAAGCATAGACGTAATTGTTGGAGTGAATCTTCTGAGGGAAGGCCTCGATTTACCCGAAGTTTCACTCGTAGCAATTCTCGAAGCGGATAAGGAAGGATTTTTAAGAAGTTATCAAGCATTAATACAAACGATAGGAAGAGCTGCAAGGAATGTTCACGGCAAGGCAATACTTTACGCGGACAGAATAACAAAATCCATGGAAAAAGCTATAGAGGAAACCTTAAGGAGGAGAAAAATACAAGAGGAGTATAACAGGAGACATGGAATTACACCAAAATCTATTCAAAAACCGGTAAAGGAACTCCTTGCCATAGAGGAATTGGATTACGTTCAGCTTCCATCGGATATACCAAAAGGTATAAAATCGGAGGAAGACATAATAAAGAAAATAGAAAAACTCGAAAAGGAAATGTGGAAATACGCTCAGAACTGGGAGTTCGAAAAAGCAGCGAAAATAAGAGACGAAATTAAGAAACTAAAGAAACTCTTAGGATTAGAATAAAAGGAAAAAGCGGCCACCCTTAGCCGCAAGAGAAGGAGCTTCCGCAACCACAGCTTCCTGTAGCGTTGGGGTTTCTTATAGTAAATCCACCACCCATAAAGTCTACAACATAGTCAAGCTCTGCACCGTTAACGTAAGGCATGGAGAATGGGTCTATTACAACTTTAACTCCATCGTATTCGAATACGTGGTCTCCCTCTTCTACGGTATCATCGAATCCCATAGCGTATTGGAATCCGGAACATCCTCCGGGAACTACTCTGATTCTGAGTATAGGATTTTCAATATTATTTTCTTGAGCTACCTTTTTGATTTCCTCAACAGCTTTCTCCGTTACTTTAAAAATAAATTGTTGAGTTTGTTCTTGCATCACTCCTACCTCCTTTACTTAATTCTCAATTACTTTGAAAATAAAATATTAATTTTACACCTTATTATTATGACCTTCTTCATAAGACAATACTTCCTCAATAAGCTTCAAGGCTTCCAATGAGGAACTTACCTTTGCTAGGTTTTTCCAAGCTATATCGTAAGCAGTTCCATGGTCGGGAGAAGTTCTAATGAAGGTAAGACCAAGAGTAACATTCACACCCTTATCGAAAGCTATCAACTTAAAGGGAATAAGTCCCTGGTCATGATACATAGCTAAGAATACATCATCTTTTTCTCTATTTATAAAAGCCGTATCGGGGACAATAGGGCCCTCTACAAAAATTCCTTTATTTCTTACTTCCTCTATAGCGGGAGTTATTTCTTCTATTTCCTCACGACCTAACTCACCCATTTCTCCTGCGTGGGGATTAAGTCCGAGAACTTTTATCTTAGGTTCTCGGCGAAAAAGTCTTTTATACTCCCTGTCTATTAATAGAACTTTTTCAATAATACTTTCTTTCGTTATTTTTCGGGGAACTTCCGAAATAGGGATATGGGTTGTAAGTAAAACGACTTTTATATCTTCGGAATACATCATCATAGCAAATTCTTTTGTACCAGAAGCATTGACAAGGTATTCGGTTTGACCGTTAAACTGAAAACCTGCTTTTTTTGCCCAAAATTTGTTTATGGGCATGGTTAATATTCCATGGATATTGCCTCTTACAGCATCAGCCGTTGCTCTAGCAAGGTATGCAACCGCAGCCTTGCCGGAAGCGGGAGAAGGTTCAGGAACGGGTACTTTTAATATATTTAAATCTATTAGATATATACCTTTATCTTTTATATCTTCTGCTCTTTCAACTTTTTTATAATCCAGGTGTAAGCCAGTAAGATTTTGGGCTTCCTTTAGCGTTTTCTCTTCTCCGTATATTATGTAGGCAAAATCTCCTACAAAATGTTTTGAGATTTTAAGTATAATTTCTGGACCTACACCGGCAGGGTCTCCCAAGGTGATTCCTATTTTTTTAAGTTTCATAATATTCGGCACCGCAGTTTTCCGTTTCCCAAACAACCACTTTCACTACGGAAGGATACTTCTCTTTAACCTTATAGTAAAGCCATTTTGCTACATTCTCCGCACTAGGAGAGAAATCGAAAACCTCGTTCAGAAGCTTATAATCCGGGAGAATTTCTTTAAGATATTTATCTATCTCCACGAAATCTATTCCCATTCCTCCTTTATCGAGTTCATCAGCTTTGAGGTATACTTCCACAGTCCACGTGTGTCCGTGGAGTGGCTCAGGACTGCCGTGGTAATCGGTCAGAAAATGAGCTGCGTAGAACTTTCTTTTTACCCTTATAGTCCAAGGCATTCTACTTATTTTATTCATTTTCTGTGACTCATATTTCTTGATTTTTATCAGTAATATTGACAAACTTTTCTAAAATTCGTAATATCCATATATATGATGAACATCAGGTGATGTTCATCAATTTGGTGGAGGTGTAAGATGGAACAAAAGAATAAAAGTGCAACAAAAGTAAGCAGGAGAGAATTTTTAAAACTCTCCGCAGCAGCTGCTGCAGCTGCTGCCGTAGGAATACCTGTTCCTGAAGATGTTCAGGCAGCTGCAAAAGAAGCCCAAAGTGGATGGCAATGGGATAAAGCTGTATGTCGTTTCTGCGGAACCGGTTGTGGAATAATGGTAGCTACCAAAAATGACAGAATCGTTGCGGTAAAAGGAGACCCACTAAACCCGGTAAACAGAGGTCTCAACTGTATTAAAGGGTACTTCACCGCAAAGATAATGTACGGCGAAGACAGATTAACGAAGCCACTCTTGAGAATGAACGAAAAAGGAGAGTTTGATAAGAAAGGTAAATTCAGACCCGTAAGCTGGCAGAAAGCTTACGAAATAATGGTCAAAAAATTCAAAGAGGCGTATAACGAACTGGGTCCGGAAGGAATTGCAATATTTGCTTCGGGACAGTACACGATAATGGAAGGATATGCAGCTGCAAAGCTTATGAAGGCAGGCTTTAGAAGCAATAACATAGACCCTAACGCAAGACACTGTATGGCTTCAGCAGTTGCAGCGTTCATTCAAACATTCGGTATAGACGAACCCGCTGGATGTTATGACGATATAGAACTTACAGATACTTTCGTCGTTTGGGGCTCCAATATGGCAGAAATGCACCCAGTTCTATGGGCAAGGGTACTCGATAGAAAACTCTCAGACCCAGAAAGAGTAAAAATAGTGGTTCTCTCAACCTTCAGACACATGACCATGGACGGAGCGGATATAGACATAATCTTTAAACCTCAAACAGACTTACTTATTCAAAACTATATCCTCAGGGAAATAGTCTACAACCATCCGGAAGCAATAGATTGGGATTTCGTTAATAACTACTGTGCATTTGCAACGGGATACATAGACATAGGCTACGGAATGAGAGGAAACCCCGATCATCCCAAGTATAGCAAGAAAGAAAAAGAAACGATGATTAAAGAAGTAGTAAAAGTTATCTCCAAAGACGAGGCTAAAGCTCTCAGCGTATACGGACTCAAAGAAGGCGATAAACTCGAAATGAAACACAGAAAACAGGCAGGAAAACACTGGGTAATTACCTTTGAAGAATTCAAGAAAGCGCTAGAACCCTACACTCTTGACTACGTTGCAGAAGTTGCAAAAGGAGATCCCGACGAACCCTTAGAAGAATTCAAGAAGAAACTAAAAGCATTGGCAGACCTTTACATAGAAAAGGGAAGAAAAGTAGTTTCCTTCTGGACAATGGGATTCAATCAACACACCAGAGGAACTTGGGTTAACGAGCAAGTTTATGCGATACACCTCCTCTTAGGAAAGCACGCTAAACCAGGTAATGGAGCTTTCAGCTTAACAGGACAACCTTCCGCTTGTGGAACAGCAAGAGAAGTAGGAACATTTGCTCACAGACTCCCAGCAGATATGGTGGTATTCAATCCTAAACACAGAGAAATAGCTGAAAAGATATGGAAGATACCCAAGGGAACCATTAACCCGAAAGTAGGTTCGGATATCGTTCAAATAATGAGAGACCTCGAAGACGGTAAGATAAAGTGGGCTTGGGTTCACGTATGTAACCCATGGCAGGATACGGCAAATGCGAATCACTGGATAAAGGCAGCAAGAGAAATGGATAACTTCATAGTAGTATCCGACGCATATCCCGGCATTTCTGCAAAAGTAGCTGATTTGATACTTCCTTCCGCAATGATTTACGAAAAGTGGGGAGCTTACGGAAATTCCGAAAGAAGAACACAACACTGGAGACAACAAGTTACTCCTCCCGGTGAAGCAATGCCGGATGAATGGCAGATTATAGAGTTCTCTAAGTTCTTCAAATTGAAAGAATGCTGGAAGGAATGGAAACTGAGAGATGGAACTGTTTTACCCAATGTACTTGAAGAAGCTAAGAAGATGGGATACGACCCCGAAATGACTCTCTATGACGTATTGTTCTCCGAAGAAGCTTTCAAGAGGACAATACCCCACGTAGACCTAAGATGGCCTCAACCTGTTGCTTATAACCCTGAAACGGGCAGATTACATTTAAATACATCCGCAGCTGGAGACAAGAGAAACGTCAAAGGTGTAGACGGAAAGCCGTGGAAGGGATACGGATTCTTCATACAAAAAGCTCTTTGGGAAGAGTACAGACTGTTTGGTTTGGGACACGGACACGACCTTGCAGACTTTGATACCTATCATAAAGTGAGAGGACTCAGATGGCCTGTAGTTGACGGAAAAGAAACTCCTTGGAGATTCAACGCAAAATACGACCCGTATGCAAGGAAATACGGTAAAGGAAAAGAATTTGCGTTCTACGGTCCTGCACTTAAGAAGATACCTAAAGGTAGTTTACCCAAACTGGAGAATGGAGAATGGAAGGTTGAATTTGGAGAAGTAGTCGACTTAACCAACAGGGCAAAGATATTCTTCAGACCTTATATGGAACCTCCCGAAGTTCCCGATAAAGAATACCCGTTCTGGCTATGTACAGGTAGAGTTCTGGAACACTGGCACTCCGGTACTATGACTATGAGAGTTCCCGAACTTTACAGGTCAATGCCCGAAGCACTATGCTATATGCACCCAGAAGATGCTAAGAAGATAGGAGTAAAAGATGGTGACATTGTATGGATTGAATCCAGAAGAGGTAGGGTAAAAGCAAGAGTTTCCACCAGAGGTAGAAATAGACCACCGAGAGGTCTCGTATTCGTACCGTGGTTTGACGAAAGAGTTTACATCAACAAGGTAACCCTCGATGCAAGATGTCCTATATCCAAACAAACGGACTACAAGAAATGTGCAGTCAAAATCTACCCAGCTTAAAGAGGTGAGAAATGACAGATAAAAAACCTGACCCGAAACGCAGGAAGCTCCTCGTGGGCTTCCTGCAGGGTATCGGTTTTTCCATCGTAGGTGGTGTAGTTTGGTCTGCTATAGTCACAGAAAACAAAAAAGACCCTTTGGTTCTAAGACCACCCGGTGCCTATCCCGAAGAAGAGTTTCTAAAGAAATGTATAAAATGTGGTCTCTGCGTAATAGCCTGTGCAAATAGGGAAAATGTACCCTTCGATAGACAAGGAAATAAAATGGTAACACTGAAACTCGCAACTCCCGGTGATGGAAAACCTATTGGAACACCTTACTTCATACCGAGACAGGTTCCATGTTATATGTGCATTGACATCCCGTGTGCTTTCGCGTGCCCGACAAAAGCCCTTGACGTTGAGCTTTTGAGAAACGAAAAGGGAGAGGTTGATATAAACAAAGCCCGTATGGGAGTTGCAGTAGTTGATTACAACAGCTGCATAGCATTCTGGGGATTGCAATGCGACGCCTGTGTAAGAGCCTGTCCATTAATGTACAAAGCAATCTATATAGATGTGAGGAGAAACAGAAGAACGGGTAAACATGCCATGCTCGTCCCGGTTGTAGACCCGGATTACTGTACAGGTTGCGGACTATGTGAATTCGCATGTCCCACAGATAAACCTGCCATATTTGTCCTACCCAGAGATGTAGCTCTCGGAAAGATAGGTAAACACTACGTAAGAGGCTGGATGGAAACGGAAGAAAACGTAGAAGAGAAGATAAAAGAAAGAGAAAAAGAACTGCAAAAGTGGCAGCCCAAAACACCTGAGGATTATTTAAATACGGAGGATTTGCTTAATGAGTAATGCTGTAGCTATTACAAAATCTCAAGAAAGAGAGGGAGAAAAAACTAAATCTTTTCTTGCACGAAATAAGTACCTGATACTCCGTAGAATTACCCAAATAGGCATACTCGGCCTTTACATAGGCGGAAACTATCTAGGTTGGAAAATCCTTCAGGGAAATCTGAGCACTTCCAAGTTCTTGGAGGTAATTCCGTTATCAGACCCGTACGCAGTTCTTCAGATGTTCTTCTCGGGAGCAATAGTAGGAGTGGATGTGATAATCGGAGCTTTGTTGATACTGGCTTTCTACGGACTTATAGCCGGCAGGGCATTCTGCAGTTGGGTGTGTCCCGTAAATATGTTTACAGATGCGGCAAACTGGATAAGGGTAAAAACCGGACTTCACAAAGAAGAAAAAAGGATTAACATCCCCCGCAGTACAAGGTACTGGTTCTTAGTTTTAGGTTTGATACTTTCACCTATTTTGGGAGTACCAGCTTTTGAATTCATTAGTCCTATATCCGTGACCCACAGGGGAATTATTTTCGGAATCGGACTTGGCTGGACGTTAATTTTGGCTATATTCCTTTTTGACCTTTTTGTAGTAAAAAACGGCTGGTGCGGTCATTTATGCCCTCTAGGAGCTTTCTATTCCCTTATAAGTAAACCCGCATCGCTACTGAGGGTAGGATACGACCTAAATAAGTGTACCGAGTGTATGGAGTGTAAACGTGTATGTCCGGAAGTACAAGTCCTATGGATGATAGGTAAAGAAAACAAACCCGTCCTATCTGGTGAATGTACAAACTGCGGAAGGTGTATAGATGTTTGCCCTGAAAATGCCCTTTTTTACACTTTAAGGTTTAAAAAATCAGGAGGTGATAAAAATGAAACTTAAAAAAGCTCTTTTGGTTTTCTTAGGTTGTTCATCTTTGGCATCTCTTATTGTAGCTAAAGAGGTTATAGCTCCGGAAGAATTAGGGATTAGAAAAGCTCCATTAGAAAAAGAAGTAGTAACTCCTCCTAAACTGGAGTATCCAAAAGCTCCTCCCGGGCAATCTAAAAGGTTTAAAAGAGCTTACGAAAATGCTCCCCCCCAAATTCCTCACAGCATAGAAGGTATGTTCCCTATAACTCTCAAAAACAATGCTTGTTTAAGTTGTCACATGCCCGACGTAGCGAAGCAAATAGGTGCTACACCACTACCTCCCACCCACTTTATGGATTTCTACTATTTACCGAAGGGTAAAGCTCCACAGCTCACGGATGTTGACAAGGCAAGGTGGAATTGTTTACTCTGTCACAGACCCCAAGCAAACGTCAAACCGGTTGTGAAAAACCTATTTAAGCCAGAGTTTAGAGTTCCACAAGCCAAAGAAAGGTCAAGACTACACGAAGTCATATACGAGGGTGTAGGTGTGAAGAAATGATGAATATCTTTCTCTTCTTTTTTTTCCTCTATGCTATCTCCCTTGCCTTAGAGGTTAATTTAAAGGGAGCTATAACGGATATAGCTGTAGGTGGAAGTAAAATAGCCGTCTCAACGGAAAAGGGTAAAGTTTTTATCCTAAACAAGGGAAACCTCTCCGTAGAAAAGGAAATATCCTTACCGGAGTTTACGGATTTCATGGGAGAAAAACAAAAGGCAAAGGTCTTCAGCGTAGACTTATCTCCTTCGGAAAAGAAAGTTTTAATGGTAGTCGAATCAGACTTAGGAAAAAGAACCGTATTCCTCTTTGAAAACGAAACTCTGAAACCTATCCTTAAGCTCACGGACGCAAGTAAAGGTATGTTTTTAGACGAAGATAATATCATCCTCGGAACAATAGCGAACGAGGTATGGCTCTACAACATAAAGGATAAGAAAACCGTCTACAAATATTTGGTTTTCAGGTTTGTTTTTTCCGATTTTGATATGAACAAAAACAGAAGTTTAATAGCTTGGGGAGATGAATCGGGAAAAGTATTTTTCATAGACCCTAAGAATGGAAAAGTAATAGGAGTGGGTACGGAAGGAAATAAAGATAAAATCTTTAAACTGAGTTTTGCAAAAAATAGAGTAATAGTTGGTGGAAGAGATAAAAAATCGGTAATATTCAACCTTAAAAACAAAATCACGGATAAGGAAGAATGGAAAGAAAAACTGGATGCTCCATCCTTGCTTAAAAATGTAAAAACTCAGTTTATAAACAGAGAACTTGAATTTATTCTTTTCCCAGAAAAAATTTACGAGTCAAAGTTTATGGTGTTTGCGGTAGCTATATCTCCAAATGAAAAATACGCGGTTTTTACCTCGGATGAGGAAGGCCATTTAACAGTAGTAGCTCCCGGAATCGGGATTAAAAAAGTTCTCGATGCAGGTTGTTTTGTAAATGCTCTGGAATTTATAGACGATAAAAGGTTGCTTGTAGGATGTATTGACGGAATTTTAAAAGTAATGGAGGTACAGTGATGAATATTTCGAGCGTTGTCGTAAGATGTAAGCCTGAGGACCTTAACGAGGTTCTCCAATCCCTTGAAGATTCTGGGATGTGCGACGTTTACTTTTACGACGAAAGCGGAAAGATAGTTGTAGTGATTGAGGCAGAAGATGTAAAGGAAGAAGTCTTTAAAATGAAAGCTATTCAAAGCCTTCCCAAAGTTCTTTCTGCGGAACTTATATTCTCTTACAGCGACGAGTGGTCTGAGGCTAAAGAGTATCTTGATAAAAACGCCGACAGAGTTCCCAAAATTCTTAACGACGATAAGGTGAAAGCCGAAGATATCAAGTACCAAGGAAGGGTACCCAAATGGGTTTAACCCTTTTCTTTCTTTTGCCAGATTTTTATGATTTTTAGATTAAAAACTTGACATTGTGTAAATAAGCGTTTACTTTCATAGATAGGAGGGGTGTAAGATGAAGGTTGGCTGGTTAGAAGTCACCGTTGCAACCCTATTCTTAACCCTTGTGTTAGGGGCAGTTTGGACAAGGGGTCGTAATTGGCTTGACCCCGAGTTTTGGAAAAGGTATGCAATAATCGGTTCAGCTATTATGTTCATAGCCCTTATCATCCTCACCTTCGATACCTTGGCAAAGACAAAGATAGGTAGCGATAGGGTACCTTCACCTACGGTAATCAACTACAAAATTGACTACAAATACGACCCAGAAAAGGGTTACTTCAAACCCGTTATAGGACCGGAAAAAGAACTTCTCTTCGGAAAGGAGTACTCTGAAGAGGAAGCAATGGAATTGATAGTTAAAGGAAAACTTGTAATTCAAAGTAGGGCTTGTATGGATTGTCATACCCTCCTGGGAAATGGAGCTTACTACGCTCCTGACCTTACAAAAGCTTGGCTTGACCCTAAGTGGGAAAAGGTTATGATTGCCGCCACACAATCAAAAACAAAAGAGGAAGCCATGGTTAAGTTCCTTATGCATCCCGACAAGTATGCAACCTGGACGAGGAGAATGCCCAACTTGGACATCGACGAAGAAGAAGCTAAGGCTGTAGTTGCTTATCTAAAATGGATGGCTGCTATTAACACAAACGGTTTTCCTGACCACTTTGGTGAGTCAAAGTTAGTCAAGTTCTAATAAAGGAGGTGTAGGCAATGGAGAAGATTTTAACAAGATTTTGGGGGGATATTTCAAACCTTCCAGAAAGTAGGAAGATAGCCCTCATGTATTGGACTGTCGCCATAGCTCTATTCGGAGCTCAACTCCTTTTCGGACTAATAGCAGCTTATCAGTACATCAACCCGGACTTCCTCTATACAGTAATGCCCTTTAATATAACCAGAATGCTCCACATCAATGCGATGGTTGTATGGTTGTTGATGGGCTTTATAGGGGGTATCTACTGGCTACTTCCCGATGAAACAGGACGTGATGTAGTCGGTGCAAAACTCGGGAGAATAGCCTTCTACCTCCTTACGGGAGCGGTAGCAGTAGTAGTACTCGTATACATACTCGTTCAAATGGGTAAAGGTAACTTCTTCACCATGTGGTTTATCAATGAAGGAAGGGAATACATTGAAGCTCCGAGGTGGGCGGACATAGGTATAGTTGCTGTAATGGGTATTATCTACTACAACGTCCTTGCAACCGTTCTTAAAGCTAAAAAGATTACAGGTCTCCTGGGAGTCCTTCTCATAGACTTAATTGCACTTGCCGGTTTGTATGTAGCAGGAATGTTCTTTACCCCTAATATCACTTATGACCAATTTTGGTGGTGGTGGGTTGTTCACCTATGGGTTGAAGCTACTTGGGAAGTTCTCGTAGGAGTTTTAATGGGATGGGCTTTAATGCACGTACTCGGAACTCCCAGAAGGATTATAGAAGGATGGTTATATCTCGAAGTTCTTCTGGTTTTCGGAACAGGTATTCTAGGACTGGGACACCACTACTACTGGATTGGAACTCCTGAGTACTGGCTCGGAATAGGTGGATTCTTCTCATCCTTAGAACCTATACCCTTGGTTGCTATGATTGTTCACGCGGTATACGACGCGGGTGTTCACAAACTGCAAACTGTTAATAGACCTGCACTATTCTTCATATTCCTGCAAGCGTTCGGAAACTTCTTCGGTGCAGGAGTTTGGGGATTTATGCACACCTTACCTCAGATAAATCTCTATTCTCACGGAACTCAAATGGCAGCATCCCACGGACACCTCGCATTCTTCGGAGCGTATGTAGCTACAAACTTGGTTCTAATGTACATAGCTCTTCAACATATAAGGGCACCTCATGGACCCATCTTGGATAGCAAAACCTGGAAAATTGCCTATGTTGGAATGATAGTTTCAATGGTAGGAATGGTAGGAGCACTGCTCGTAGCTGGATTTGCCCAAACGTTCTTCGAAAGGGCTATAGGTGGTGCAACCTGGCAGGATTACATCATGAGCCAAATGCATCCTTGGGTAAAAATACCCATGTACTGGAGGTTAGGATTCGGAATACTATTCTTCATATTCTACTTCGTACTGGTATACGACATGCTTACAATAGGTAAGAAGAAAGTGGAAGCTGTGGAGGTAAAACCGGCATGATGAGGGATCCTTACGAAATAATCTGGGTGCTTGCTGCCGGCTTTTTCTACATACTTTTTGCCGGTGCTTATGCTTTTTCTTACACCATTTTCAAAATGAATAAAAATCCTTTTTATAAACAACTGGCAATAGGTTTTCTTCTCGGAATGCTATACTGTGCGTATATTCTTATGACTAATGGTATATTTGACCCCTTCTGGAAATGGTTAATAGGAATAGCAACAACCGCTTACATATTTATTCCTTTCGGAATGTGGAAAGTTGTAATAAAGATTCACGAACACGAACGTGAATTAAAGAGAAGAGAAAGAGGGCTTCAATAATTCCTTTTCCCAGTAATAAAAATCCGGTGAAAATAGTTTTACCCTTTTCTTTTTGAATTCCCTTATTGAAAAGAGAACCCTGTAATCCTTAATACCGAGTCTTTCGGAGTTTTCCTTACAAAATTCGTAAACCTCCTCCTTTTTCTTGCCGTGAATCATTGTAAACAGGTTATAAGGCCAGAACTCATTCGTTGTTCTTTGATAACAATGGGAAACGGCTTTATATCCGGCAAAGAATTTACCAACCTCATCAATTCTTTCTTTGTCTACTCTCCAAACCCCCATACCATTTGCCTTAAATCCCATTTTTCTGTGGAAAAGAATGGAGGAAAACCGTCTCAAAACTCCTTTTTTCTTTAAGTTTTTTAAACCTTCAAGAACTTCCTTTTCAGATACGCCGAGTTTTTCCGAAATTACCTCAAAGGGTTTTTCAACGAGAGGTAAATCTTCCTGGGTTTCCCTTATAAGCGCCTTTTCAAAATCGGTAATATGTATCTTTTCTTCCCTCTCGGATTTAGGTTCTGGAATATTATCTTCTCTGTCCAACAGAGAATCAAAGTTAAGCCTTACACCGATTTTAAACGTTTTAACCGTTTTAAGGATTACGTACTCTTTTACATCGTTTCTTTCAGCCATCACTTTTACAAGTTCTTCCAACCCCAAATGTGCATCAGGTGGAACGGCTAAGGTAAACCAAAGGTTGAATTCATCTTCCCTTTCATAGTTATGACTCACTCCCGGACAAGAGCCTACAAAATTGGCAACTTCTTCAATCCTTTCTGGAGGAACTTTAAACGCTACAAGGGAACTTTCATATCCTGCCTTTCTTGTATCGTATATGGGAGAAATTTGACGAACTATTTTCTGCTCTTTTAACTTTTTTAGTTCCCTTATCACATCCCTTTCGGAAATATTTAATCTATCCGCTATATACTTAAAGGGTCTTTCCGTTAAAGGAATATCCTCCTGGATTATTTTTAATAACTCCATTAAAGCCTACCCCCTTGAAGGTTTCGTTAAAATTCTTCAAAAGGTTATGAAGCTCTACCACTCTACCCACAACCATTACGGCGGGAGGATGGACTTCGGGAGGGTTTTCTGCCACTTCGTAAAGGGTGGATAAGATTACTTTTTGTTCTTCAGTCGTTCCCTTTTCTATAAAAGCTACAGGTTCAAAAGGATTTCTGCTGGCTTCGATGAGTTCTCTTGCTATTCTCTGTCTATTTTTTACACCCATCAACACTACCAGAGTGTCTACATCTTTAAAGGCTTTCCAGTCCACATATTTGCTTTTTCCTACCATCTCATGGCCTGTTACCACCGCAAAAGAGGAAGATATTCCCCTGAAGGTTAAAGGAATTGACGCGTACTCGGGAACAGCGTAAAAGGAGCTAATTCCGGGAATAAGCTCGTAAGGAATACCGTTTTGTTCTAAAAATAGGGCTTCTTCCCCTCCTCTCCCGAATATAAACGGGTCTCCTCCCTTTAGTCTTACCACCGTTTTGTAGATTTTTGCGTAAAAAAGTAATAGCTTGTTAATCTCCTCTTGTGGAATGGTGTGTTTTCCATCCTCTTTTCCCACGTAAATGAGTTTGCAACCTGTCTTTCTGAGATTTAGTATTTCGTCGTTTATCAACCTGTCGTAGAGAATCACATCCGCCTCTTTTAGTATCCTGTAAGCTTTGAGGGTAAGGAGTTCTGGGTCTCCGGGTCCAGCTCCCACAATGTAAACCTTTCCCATAACTACTTACCTCCTGCAAACAGTTGGCGTTTTTGATTGCAAAGTTTATCAAAAGTGTTAAAATAATATACAGAAGGTCTTGACAGAGACCTCAGCCCCGCGGAGTTAGACTTTGGATTTAGCCCGAAGAAGCCCGAAATGGGTGGAGGGTACAAAGGTATCTCCCGAGTTCCCGCTTCTTGCGGGAATAGGGAGTAGTAGTTCCTACCCCTTGTGTAGGGGTAGCGAAGGACACCTCGTGGGAAGGTGTGAGTATTGTTTATAATTGACATCATCTGCTTGCCTCCCACGGGTGTCCATAAATAAACACACCCGAAGGTGTGGGTACTTTGAATTCTTTCAATACCTTAAGGTCGGGAACGGATACTTTTTTTACTTTGTTCTCAAAATACGAGGACACGTAAATAAACTTTCCGTCAGAGGTAAAGCGGTAATGGAGTATTCTCTTTCCTAAAGGTTTTGTGTTTAATACCTTTTCACTTTCTAAATCCACTATAGTCAGGAAATCCTCTGAATCTCCGCTATAATTAACGGCCAAGTATCTACCGTCCGGAGATACCTGAACAAATACAGGCAGCCCTTTTACTTCTATGCTTCTCAAATAAGACATATTTTCAATGTCAACTACGTGAATCTTTCTTTCTCCAACCGCAGGTATGTAGGCGATTTTTCCCTTGATTCCCCAAAACCCGAAGTGAGGTATTTTAAAGACAACTTCTCCTTTTCCTTTTCTTTTAAATATTACTTTTTTATAAGTGAGACTTTTAAGGTCAATTATTCCTACACCGGATTCCCTGAAAAAACCAACTATATACTTATCTTTGTAAAGAAGGGCATCGAAAGGCATCCTTCCTACATTGAGTTCTTTAATCAGATTTCCTTTCTCACAGTCCCTTATTTCTATCTTTTTCTTGTCCATCAGAGCGTATATAAAAACTTCCCCATTTGACTTTATTCCAACATTTCTCGATTCAGTATTTATTTCCCTTAGAACATCTAAATTCTCATTTACAAGCACTACATTTTTAGGAGCATAGTTGGCTATAAGGATTTTGTTGTTGC
The DNA here is from genome assembly GCA_003978875.1 of Aquifex sp. GTDB lineage: Bacteria > Aquificota > Aquificia > Aquificales > Aquificaceae > Aquifex. The sequence goes on from QNXQ01000121.1 coordinate 23,627, forward strand.
AAAAGTTTATACCTATCGTACTGCTGCCGACTTTTACTTTTTTAAGGAGAACTTCCCTTTCAGGGTCTATCTTTGACAGGTATCCGTCCCTGCTTATCAGATATGCATATCCCTTAAAGAACTTAAGTGTTGCATGGTTAAGATTTCCCAGATTTTCAATCTCTTTTTTAACCTTATCCTTATCTATGACCGCAAGCTTTCCTGTTTCCCTTTCAACTACAAAAACCTTTCCAAAAGAAACACTTATGAAAATCAGGAGTACTACTAAAGATAACATAGCGGGTCCTCCGCAAAGTAATCCCCGAAGGCGTAATAAGCGCGCGCTCTGGAATTTCCGTTACATATTTCTAGGAATTCACAACTTTTGCATCTTCCGTTTATTTTTCGAGGATATTCCCTAAGTCTCGAAAGTATACCGTTTGAGTTCCAAATTTCCGTAAATCCTTTCTCTCTCAAGTTTCCCAATGAATGGAAAAAGAATGGGTCTGGCTTTACATTTCCTTTGTAATCTATATTCACTAATCTTACTCCTGCACTGTTTCCTCCCCAATTCTTGAGGGATTTGTAAAGAACATCTGCCCTTTCGGGATATCTCTGTTTAAATTTCCTGTAGAGAATCACAGCATCGGCTTCGTTGTTTCCCGTAACAATCTCTATACCCTTTTTCTCTTCCACATACTCGAAGGCCTTATCTACAATCAGTTCAACTATTTTCCTGTAGTTTTCTTTCTCAACAGGACTTAGCTTTTGGCCTCTTCCTGCGAAAACCAAGTGAGATATGTAAAGTTTCGGTACTTTTAGCTCTTCGGCTAAGGAAAAAATGAACTTAAGGGATTTAGCAGTCTTTTGGGTAAGTGTGTACCTAAGCCCTACCTTAATTCCTTTAGAAATACAAAGTTTTATAGCGTCAAGAGACCTATTGAATGCTCCCCTTTTTCCTCTGAAAAGGTCATGAACCTCTGGAGTTCCGTCTATACTTATACCTACGTAGTCAAAGCTTTCCTTTATCCTATCTATATTGCTTTCATCTATGAGAATTCCATTTGTAGAAAGATAGGTCTTTATCCCTTTTTTCCTCAAAATTTGTGAAATTTCGTATATATCTTCCCTCAGCAGCGGTTCTCCACCCGAGAGTATGGCAAATTTAACGTTATTTTTTACAAGCTCCTCGGAAATACCTTCAATCTCATTTATAGAAAGCTCTTGAGATTTATCCTGATTAGCCCAAGAGTAGCAGTGTTTACAGTACAGATTGCACCTGTTGGTTAAGTTCCATATAAGGATTACACCGCGGAGTGGTTCTATTACCTTTCCTTCAAGAGAGCTCCTTATATACTGTGTTAACCTAAGCATCTTTTACCACTCCGCTTTTACTTGACATATTCCTTCTCCCATAGCGTTGCACTTTATCTCCGAAACCCTTATTCTTCTTCCGAAAAATTCTTCCAGAACGCCTCCTATGAAACCCGCTTCAAAATGGCATACCCTCCTCCCTATATTCGGCATCCCTGCACAGGTTATACATTCATCGAGAGAAACTATTAGCTCTTTCTCCCCTAAATGTTCGGGAAGTAAAATGCCTATCTTCTCGTTTTTTACGAAGTATGCAATGTCATCCAAGAAGCTTTCAAGACCTCCCTTTTCAAAATTCTTAGCTACGGCTTTCCCGAGCTCCCTTCCCGCATTTTGAAGTAATGCCAGTGTTCCTTTGTTTCCCAACGTTTCCTCGAGATACATTTCTGTAAACAGTCTGAAAGCCCTAAATATTACTACTGGAACACTATCTCCAAGTATTGGTCTGTTTACTTTAGAAATTTGCTCAATCAATCCATCCATCCCTTAGAACCTCCAAAAAGTTTTTTATTGCTCCAAATTCATATATGGAAAGTTTTATTTTTGGCATTGCATTTTCCTTATAACCGAGGAGTTTATAAGTTTTTTCCGGGTCTGCGATTTGGGAAAGGATTAAACCCATATCTCTGTTTTGGGCTACCCACTTAAGGGGCGGGCCGAAAGCTTCCTGCGTTAAATGATGGCATCCCCAACATTTTTCCATATAAACTTCGTATCCAAGAAAGGCTGGATAAAATTTCCTAGTTTTCAACAAAATGTTGTACTTCCCGACGGGATGCTTCAAAGGATATTTTTTAATTTCTTTCAAAGTAAAGGCATCCACAATTTTCAAACCTTCACCGAGAATGCTCAAATACGCTAACTTTCCATCCCCTGAAAACTCAACGTGAGAAAAATTTCCCTTTTCCGTAACTTTAACTTTTGAAGTCTCGTAGGTTTTTTTGTTAATTAGAAGTGCATAGGGCTTTAATGTATCTAACCATAAGTGAAAATTTTTAAAGTGTGTCCTTACAAAGAATCCCTTTTCCCGCGTAGAAATTGTCTTCACGAGTTTCCAATCGTAAAGTCTCCAGATACTGACCTTTCCACTTATGTGTCTTGCAACAAAATAAAATTTTCCATTTTTGTACAAAAAACTCACGGCAAATAGGTGTGGCATGCTCTCTAAATCAGCTTCGAATACTTTTTTGAAATCCTTCAGCCTATAAACAAATAACTTGTTTTCTTTTCTTGAACTTCCTATTACATACTCTTCAAAGGGGTCAATAAAAAAGTCTTCCAAAGGAGTTGAAATTTTATAGCTTTTTATTTTCCCTTCTTTCAGAATGCTTAATTTAGGAATATCCCTGTAGGCAATTATTACCGAATTGTATTTCGATAACTGATAGACCGCACTTATTCTACCTTCAACTTTTATTTGTTTTAAAGGTTTTAAATCTTTATCCAGAATTACAATACTTTTAGGAAGTACACAGCCCGCGATAACTTTTTCTTCATCGGGTGAAATTGTTATGTTCCTGAGGTATACACACGCTCTTACTTTTGAAATGGGTCTTTTTTCCTTGTAATCGTATGAGATAATCCACCCGTCTCTTGCAGGAATGTAAAACCTTGAATTCTTTAAAGAAAACTTTACACCACCGTGAACATTTTTAAATTCAAACTTATCAAGGAGGCGTTTTCCCTCAAAGAGGTATATTTCTCCTTTTTTATCAACCGCTACTGTTAAGTTTTTTAAATTTCTTATTTCATAATCCTTAGGTTTTGTTTTTAAAATGATGTAGTTTTTTTCAATTTCCTTTAATGAAAATTCTATGTCTTTTGCGGGAGTTCTGAGATAATTTATAAGGTGTTCTAGCTGAGCATCGGAAAAAAAAGTAAAAGAAGGCTTTTGGGAGGCGGGCAAGCCTTCCTTTATAATCCTCTTTAATTCTCTATCACTTTTCTTCCTTAAAAACTCGGGAATTAAAGGAGGTGCAGTTTTCCCTATTCTATTTTCTCCATGACAAGATGAACAGTATTTTTTATAGAGCTCTTCACCCGATAAAGCGTAAGAAAAAAGGGAGAAAAAAAGGAAGAGGGGTAGTGCAATGAGGGAAGGCTTGAAGAAATGCGTATATATTCCCATCATTAATAGATGTCTCTTGTGGTTGTATAAACGTTGAATATTCCGGTAGGTGTTCTTACCCAATCTCCGGTAATTACCTTCTTTAGTTTCATTGTTATGTCATCGTAAACTGCTATTACCGTAGGTTGGTCTTTCTTACCCCACACGGATATCCATACTTCTTTTCCGTACATATCGAACTCTGGGTGAACTATACGTGCACCTTTTGGCATTTCATATCCGGCTTTTTTCAGGTCTTCTATAACGTTTATAGTCTTAACTACCTTTAAGGTTTTTTTGTCTATTACGTAAACTTCTTGTTTTAGCTTATTATCGGGATTTAGGGGTCTGTCCACCCAAATGTGTTTTGATTTGGGATGTGTTTTTATAAAGAGTGTTCCTCCTCCTGGTCCCGGAAGTTCAATGTTTGCAACAACTTTCCAAGCATACTTAGGATGTTTCTTAGGGTCAGTTCCGATGCATGCAACGTTGTTAGAACCTATATGACCTGTACACCATATAGGTCCGTATTTTGGATGGTTTATATTCGCTCCTCTACCGGGGTGAGGTTTTACACCTGTTTCTACCTTCGCTACTAATTTTTTCTTCTTTACATCAACTGCAACTACTTTATTTCTCATATTAGCTGCAACGAGGAAGTACCTTTTCGATAAATCCCATCCACCGTCGTGGAGGAACCTTTCCGCTTCAATCATGTTCACTTTGACATCGGGTAGTTTTGAGTAATCTACAATCCATACGTGTCCCGTTTCTTTTACGGAAACTACCCAAGCGGGGTCATAGTGAGATGCAACTATTGAAGCTACCCTTGCTTCTCTTACAAATTCTTCAGTATCATAGGTGTAACTGCTAGTTGATACGATTTTTAAAGGTTTTAATGTCTGGCCATCGAGTATTACAAAGCTAGGTGGCCAATAACATCCAACTATTGCCAATTTATCCATAAAGTTTCCTTTCTTTCCTCTATATTTACTGGTATCTATAGAACGTGCATCGTAGCATACCTTTACTTCCGCTACCTTGTCAGGCTTTTTCATCCACAAATCTATCAGAGTTGCTTTTCCGTCCCTTCCTATTGTAAGGAAGTACCTTCCAGTTCCTGAAGAACGGAATATGTGAACAGCAAATCCCGTATCTACTATACTGACGAGTTCTTTAGTATCTCCGTCTATAATAGCTACCTTACCTACGTCTCTCAGGATTACACCCATGAAGTTTTTCCAGTTTCTGCCGTGCTGCGGTTTTTTAGGTCTTTTTTCTGGAGGTACGTATACATGCCAAGTTTTTAGCATGTCCTTCAAAGACATTTCAGGTGGAGGAGGTGGCTCATGCAATAAGAACTTAGCAATTAAGTCAATTTCTTCTTTGGATAGAACACCTTGTTTACCCCAGTCAGGCATTCCTCCCGGAGTTCCGTTATAGACTATCCATTTGATATAATCGGTTCCCCTTTGCCTCATTATTTCGGGTTTGAGCGGTGGTCCGGTAGCCCCTCCTCTTAGCATACCGTGACATCCTGCACATCTGTCAAAGTACAGTTGTGCCGCCTTTTTCATTTCCTCAGGGCTTAGTTTAGGGACTCCATCGGCAGCCTTTGTAACACCTGCCCCCACAACAAGCCCACTCAAAAGGAGCGGAGCAACCTTCTTCATAACAAAGCCCTCCACTTTATGACATTCGTCAGTAAATAAATATATACTTTCTTATGATTTTAGTCAATAATAAAATGATGAAAATATCATAAAATGAAAGGGATAAAAGAAAAAGCGGAGGAAACTAGCCTTGGCTTGCAGGATAGAGATGCTTTTCCTCCACACCCATTAGTTCCAGTATCGAAGTGTTTTTGAAAAAGTTAACTATTGAAGCCTTTAACTCTTCCCATTTGTGATGAACCACACAAGGATTTGTTGAAAATTCACTACATTTGTGAGGCATTAAAATACACATCTCGTATTTATAGTCTTCACCGAAGACCTTTATAACATCCCATATGGTGATATCCTCAGGATTTTTAGTAAGGGTGAAACCTCCTCTTGGCCCCTTTACGGAGTGAACCAATCCCCTTTTTGAAAGCTCGTGCATTACCTTCGCTAAAAATGGTCTTGGAATGTTATGGGTTTTGGCTATTTCCTCCACTTTTACTAACCTATCCCTATTCAAAGCTAAGTAAGCCAATGCTATAAGAGCATACCTTACTGTGTCAGAGAATATCATAATAATATAATATTAGTCAAAAAATTTTCATTTACCCCACTTGTAAGTCAACCAAACCCAGTACTTTGTTACATCCTTATCCCCTATACGGACTTTTTTAGCTTCATCATCGGCATTGTAGAACGCTGCTTTTGCTCCGAAGGCTAAGTTTTTGAAGATTTTTTTGGTATAGACTATATCCAGTTCCGTTCCGAATTTATCCCCTCCTCCAGTAAAACTCTTATCCGCACTAAACCAGTGATACCTTGCCATAATTTTACCAATGGTTTTACTTTGTAAACCCAGACCTATTCTTGTGTCTTCAAGACCGTATTTATTTGATGTTCCGGTGTATACCAAGAATACATCAGCCCATCCGTTGTGAGCGTGTAGTGTGGCCCAGGGTGTTGTAAAACCGTGTGTTTCGTTATTATCCGCTCCTTCCAAGAACTCGTATCCTAACTCAAGGAAAACTTTTCCATAGCCTGTATTGTAAGTTGGCTTAAGACTGAGGTAATAGTAAGAAGCTCCTATGTTTTTATTACCATTTTCATGACTTGTAAGTGTCGGGTCTTTTTGATAAGCGTACTCAGCCCAAAATCCTAAAGAGAGGTTTTCCATTATTTTCGGTGCCCCGTTTACCTTTAGGCCGTAAGTATCATGCATACCGTTTAAGAGGTACGCGTAAGCTGCAAAATTTACACCTAAAGGTTTATACTTATAACTCGCATGGAAAAGTAAAGAGTCGTTTCCGGCTACATCATCACCTATATTGGTATTGTGTGGAGCAAAAGCCCAACTTTCTCCATTTCCAAGTTCGGTATCCGTAACACCCGTTTTTGCTGCAACGTATACCGCTGTAATGTCCAATCCTTTCATCGGTTTCAAATCAAATCTCACAGCGTCAAAGGTTTGGGCCATCTGTCTCCAACCGACATGCCCAATAAATCTGTGATTGTCAAAGGTTATAATTTGTCTACCTATTTTCAGTCCAAATAACCCACTTTTGTAAGAAAGAATAGCTTGGTTAATTCTAACTTGCTCTGGGTCAGGCACGAGCTCGTATCCACTTTTTTCGGGAGCATAGTCCTTAACAATTCCTGTGACTACCCAGGGTTCAAAGAGGAAATCGAGATTGTTTACATTGAATAGACCCTTGAAGGTAATGCCTGTTCTGATTCTTATCGTCAGAGCATTGGCTTCCTTGTTAGTGCTGTTATCGATATCAACATACTCATATCTCGGTCTCAGTTCAACGTTTACTTTAACATCTTTGGCTAAATCAATTGCAAAAACCGGGAAAGAAAAAATAGCAAGGGAAGCTATGTAAAGTCCCTTCTTCCTGAGGTTAGCCATATCTAACACCTCCCTAAATTATATTTTAAATCATATTTTATGACTTATAAATCAAAAAGTAAATTTTTCATAAAATTCAATTATTTACGCAAGCTTTTCGAAATAGGCTTTTATCAACCTCATTTAAATTTGATTTATTGGTCTTAAATTCTAAAATAAAAACCATTCATCTTAACGGAGGGAAGTAAAATGAAGAAAACCCTTACAGGGGTTATAGAAAGTTATCTTGAAAACGAGGAGCTGGCAAGACACAATGCCAACTACGTTTACTCACTTCCGGCTCTTGCCAATATCCTTTCGGGAGAAGCTATGAAGGAGTATATGTTGAAGAAAATCCTATCTCCCGAGGAGAGGTTAATGCACGAAGAGGGATGGTGGTATCAGCATCAACTATCGGTTTTAGGCCCTTACTGTATAGGTTTTTCTGCTAAAGATATAGCCACTTGGGGTTTACGTTCAAACAGTAAGGTAATGCCTACATCCAGACCTCCCAAGAATTTAAGAACACTTATTGACCAGTGCGCCAATTTTATATGTTTGATTTCTCAAGAAGTAGCCGGAGCAGTAGCTCTAAATGATTTAATTACCATAGCAGCTTCTTACCTCTGGTATGAAGAAACAGTTAAAGGGAGAAAGTATACTGAAAAGGAACTTTTTAAAATATTCCAGAGCTTCTTCTACAATATCAACGCAATAAGGGAGTTTACGAAGAATTTAAAGTCTCCCTGGCAATTAAACGACTTTTACGAAGTTCCTGATTGCCCCTTTAACCTGAGATAAACTTACACTGAAAGGATTCTTTGTTCCCTGTTTTGTTCCCCTTTTCCTAAGCTCTTCCTCTATAGCTCCTATAACTTCCAACTTCCTTCCGTAAACACAGTAGTCGGGTGAAAGGAGTTTATCCTTTTCCGCCTCGGCGGTAAGTCTGTGAACTATCACATTTTCGGGAATTATTTCCAGCATATCAGCGGCAAAGGAAGCGTACTCTTCCAGAGAAAGAGTGTTGAACTCACCTGAAAGATACAGTTTTGCAAGTCCTGTATTTTTCATAACGTATATGGGATGTATCTTTACACCGTCCACGGGAAGAGAAGCTATTAGTTTTGCGGTTTCCATAAAATCTTCTTTGCCTTCACCCGGCAGACCAACTATGGTGTGAACGCATACAAGAAGGTCGTACTTTTTAGCTCTCAATACGGCATCGACTAAATCTGAAACTCCGTGTTGCCTGTTTATTCTCTTTAAGGTTTCAAAGTTAGCACTCTGAAGCCCGAATTCTATCCATACTTCCAGTCCCATCTCTTTATAAGAACTGAGAAGTTCCAGAACCTCATCAGGAGCACAGTCCGGTCTGGTACCTACATCTATTCCCACAACTTCGTCAAATTCAAGGGCGACATCGTATATATTTTTCAGGAATTCTATATTCCCGTAAGTATTCGTATAGGATTGATAGTACACGAAAAAACGAGTTTTTTTTCCGTATCTTTCTCTAGCCCTTTGAATTCCCTCTTCAATTTGTTTTTTCAAAGGTATCCAGGGCTCAAGGTGTGCAGGCCTGGAACCCTTATAACAGTAAATACATCCTCCCCTTCCCTTAGACCCATCTATATTCGGACAGGTAAAGGGCAGAGCAACAGGTATTTTTTGAACTCTCGTTCCAAAACGTTCCTTTGCGTAAAGTCTGAAGTATCTTATAAGTTCCATAATATTTAATTTTATGGTCTACAAATCATTTATTTTTATGATAAAAGAAAGAAAAAAAGAGGATTACCTGAAGAGGTATCTGTAAGCTTTTGAGAGATTTTGAATCAAGAAAGCAAGTATACCCAGATATATCACAGTAGAGATTGCGTGAAGCGGAGGGAATAGAACATCCACCGCAACGTAGAAAATATAAAGAATAGCCGAGAACTCCAAAAAGTTGATTAAGGATTTTTCATCCGTTAAATCGCTAATTGAGAACTCCGGTTGTTTTATCCCTGAAGCTTTCCAGTTCCATATTATTCTCGGAAGCAGGTGGAGCATTCCGCCGAATATAGTAAACGCGGCAAATCCGTAAACCATAAAGTCTATATGGAGATACAAAGCTGTGGGAAGAACTTCCGGATGGGAAGCTGAGAAACTTCCAAGAATTAATCCTAATGGAAGAAAGGGTAAAGCAAAGAGAAACACCTTCACAACATTAGGAATAGGTGATGGCATTCTCCTTTTCTTGAAGAGTTCATACATGATGTAGAGGAAGTAAATCGAAACGGCAAACTCAAGTAATAACACTACGGCGAGCAGCTTATAATTCATACTCAGAAATGCAAGCAATACTGCAACAGTTGTAATTTGCTTCGCTTTAAAAAGCTGCTCCGCTTTTCTTATGTTAAGTGTGTCCATAATGAGCATGGGTATCCATGCTATTTCAACCCCGTAAATTGCATTAAGCATGGAACCTACGGTAAGGGTGTGAACCGCAAGCTGAAGAGGAACAGCCTGCCAGTTAAAGTGGATAAATAAAAATAAACTTGCAAGAAAAAGGTAAATCACGGAAGATATGAGAAACCGAACGGTTATCGGAGAAGTATTTCTTAAATTAGTTATTATATGGACTAGAAAAATGGTATGGGCTATAAACAGGTAAAAGGCTCCACTCTCATAATTCCCGAAGTAAAACTTTAAAAATGCATATAGGATTAAAGCGAAGACAAGATAAGACAATTTCGGTCTGGAAAGCTTGCGGTTCTGAGAATTTGGAACTATCTGGTAGATAGCTCCCGTTAGTGTAAGACCGATAAAGCCGAAAACCGAAGTTATAACGAAAAGTTGAAAATTCTGGGTAAGTTTTAAAAATAGTGAAAGGAAAAGGTTGATTAAAGCAAATATAAATAAAAAAGGTGTTACCTTGGATACGTAGAACATTTTTTTCACCTCTCTTATGAAAGTAATTAATTACTTATTTTATTTTAACACCTTTAAAGTTTAAAATCATAATTGCTAAATAAAGTCGTTGCATAAAATCCTTTTTCTCTATACCGAGTTCCTGCAGAGAAGTTATTCTTCTCTTAAGTTCACACTCATCAATCCCTAGAATGCTTTCCGCTCTTTTATAATCAAAGGTTATATAAATACTCCCGTGGAGTAAAAAAGTTTCTTTTAATTCTCTCATAGCCATGGAAACTATTTTTCTTCCCGACTTGGTTTTTAACTCTCCGAAAGTCGGAAAGAAAAAGCAGTAATAAGTATCGAGTCTGTAACTTTTATTTCTTTCAAATTCAAGTTCAATCCCGAAATATTCAAAAATTTTTACAAAATTTTCCGATATTCTTTTGTAAATCTTCCATAGATTTTGTTTTCTTTTGTAATCAACTATACAAAAGCTGATATCCCATCCGTGGATAAGTGCTCCTCCTCCCGTAGGTCTTCTAACAACTTTTACAGGAAACTTCTTCATTTTCTGATTTTTTCCGATACTTATACAAAGTTCACTCCACTCATAGATTCTAAAGCAGGGTTCGATTTTCCCTTCTTCCAGTGAAAATAAAAGTTCTTCATCCCTTTTCATATTCTCTTCAGGAGATAACTTCTCAAACCCTAAAAACTTCATTGGGAGGAATAGATTTCCTCAAGTATTTCCCTTCCACCCATGTTGAGTAGCTTATCTGCGAGTCGTTTTCCTACTTCTTCCGCCTTTTGTACTTCTCCGATGTCTTGTCCCTCTATAAATCTTTCCGCTTCTAAATCGGATATAAAAGCCTTAAGTTTCACTTCTCCATCTTTTACCTCTGCAAAGGCACCTATGGGAACCTGACAACCGCCTTCCAGTTCTCTCAAAAAGGCTCTCTCGCATAAGGCGGATATATAACTTTCTTCATGGTTAAGAGGTTTTATAAGTTCTTCAATTTTTCTATCCCCTTCCCTTATCTCTATGGCGAGGCTTCCTTGTCCAACTGCCGGGATGAAGTCTTCAAGGATTTCCGTAACTTCGTCTAAATACCCCATTCTTTTTACCCCTGCATAAGCAAGGACAATTGCATCGTAGAGACCTTCCCTTAACTTTCGCATACGTGTATCAACGTTACCTCTCAAAACTTCTACCTTTAAATCTTTTCTCCTTTTCTTGATTTGAACTTGTCTTCTCAAGGAAGAAGTACCAATTTTTGCTCCAGAGGGAAGCTCGGATAACTTTTTTCCTTCTCTCGATATTAAAACATCGTAAGGAGTTTCTCTTTTGGTGATAGCTCCCAAGGTCAAACCCTCGGGAATTTCCATGGGAACATCTTTGAGAGAATGTACTGCTAGGTCTATATCTCCTTCCAAAAGAGCCTTCTCTATTTCTTTAACAAAAAGTCCTTTACCACCTATCTTTGCCAAAGGTACATCCGTAATCTTATCGCCGGTTGTCGTAATCTTTACCAGTTCGACTTCCACTCCCCAGTGTTTTTCCAGAAATTCCTTTACAAAGTTAGCTTGCCAAAGGGCTAATTTACTTTTTCTTGTACCAATTCTTACTTTCATGAGAGTCATGGCGGAAGGGGAGGGATTCGAACCCTCGGTACCCCAAACGGGGTACACGGCGTTTCCAGCGCCGCGCCTTCGACCGCTCGGCCACCCTTCCTGCCTAAGTATTTAATTATAAAATCTTTACTTCGTATTCACAACGCTCGTCTATACTTTTTAGCTTATCGGGAAGTTTGCTTAGTTCCTCCATTACCGTTTCTCTTATATGCTTTAAATCGGGAAGCTCTTTTATTAGTCTTCCACCCTCTATAACTTTCTCAACGAGCTTTTCTCCTTTTCTTTCTGTTCCCCACTTTACACTCTCGTCGTAAGACATCTTTCCGCTTTCATAGTATCTGTAAACCTGTCTTTTATAAGGAAAGGTTTTCTTTCCGGGACTCAATTTATACTTAGGTTTTCCTTCATATTCAACGAGTTTATAGGCTATATCAAAGTAAGGAGCATCCGCGGAAGTTATAAATTTCGTCCCTACACCAAATCCATCTATTGGAGCGTTAGCTTCAAGCCAAGATTTTATTTTGTATTCATCTACTCCCCCGCTTACGATAATCTTAACGTCATCTAGACCGTTTTCATTTAGCATTTGCCTCACTTCTTTTGTCAAGGAAACAACATCACCGCTGTCAATTCTTACACCGATGACAGGAACTCCTTCCTTTGCAAGTTTTATTACTTTTCTAAGTCCTTCAAGTGTATCGTAAGTGTCTATCAAAAATATAGCGTTCTGAGGATACAACCTCGCAAAAGCTCTAAATGCTTCTTCCTCTTCCTCAAATATCATTACATAAGAGTGAGCCATAGTGCCGACTACGGGTATTCCGAACCTTCTTCCCGCTTCAACATTTGAACTACCGTCAAACCCCGCTATATAAGATGCCCTTGCCGCATATATCCCTGCTTCCAGACCGTGGGCACGCCTAAATCCAAAATCTACAAGCTTTTTTCCCTTTGCTACTAAATAGCTTCTTACAGCCTTTGAAGCTATCATTGTCTCGAACTGTATCGTGTTAATGACTAAGGTTTCTAAAAGCTGAGCCTGTGGAATACTTGCTTCCACTTGAATTATCGGTTCATTCTGAAAAACTATTCTCCCTTCGGGAATAGCGTAAATATTCCCTTTAAACTCAAACTCCTTAAGGTAATCCAAGAAGTCATCTTTAAATATACCCAGACTCCTCATATATTTGATTTCTTTATCTCCGAACTTGAAATTCTCTATCCTCTTCACGAGAGTTTCCAATCCCGCGGATATTAAGAAGTTTCTATTCTCGGGTAATTTTCTTACAAAGAGGGAAAATACCGCATTTCCGGTTTTTCCTTCGTATAGATAGCTTTGAGCCATGGTAAGCTCGTATAAATCAGTACAAAGCCCTAAATATTCCATAATTAAAAAGTTTAAAATTAAACTAATGTTGAAAATAGGTGTCCTTGTATCTGGAAGAGGAAGTAATCTCCAAGCGATAATAGATTCCATAGAATCCGGGAAACTAAACGCAAGCATTGAGGTTGTAATATCCGATAACCCGAAAGCTTACGCTCTAGAACGGTGTAAAAAACATAGGGTAGACTACCAGATTATAGAAATGAAAAATTCTCCTTCCCGGAGAGATTTTGAAGAAAAAATCGCTGAGATTTTAAAATCTAAGAACGTTGAACTTGTAGTTCTTGCAGGATTTATGCGTATTCTTTCAGGTCATTTTCTAAAGTATTTCCCCCATAGGGTTATTAACATTCATCCTTCTTTGATACCGGCTTTTCAAGGTATGCATGCCCAGAGACAGGCACTGGACTTTGGAGCTAAGTTTACCGGTTGCACTGTTCATATAGTAGATGAGAGTGTAGATGGCGGACCGGTAATAATCCAAGCTGTGGTGCCTGTACTTCCGGAAGATACGGAAGACACATTGGCTCAAAGAATTCTAAAATGGGAACATAAGATTCTACCTCAAGCTATTCAGTGGTTTGCCGAAGAAAGAGTAATCATTGAAGGAAGAAAAGTATTTATCAAAGATGCTCGATACGGAGAACTTCCCGTAAATCCTGCCTTGGAAATCTTCTAAAACCCTCTTTATTCAGAAATAAGTTAATAAGGGAAAAACAGTAAACCGAATTTACAAAGGAACTTTAAAAGTTTATATGAGTTGTTGTTGTTTTTTGAGGGCTTTTAGTATCTTCTTTCTCCTGTTTCTCTCTCTCTTTTTCTTCCTTTCACTTGGAGGCTCATAGTGTTCTCTTCTTTTGAGTTCCGTAAGAATTTGCTCTTGCTCTACTTTTGCCTTAAACCTCTTCAAAATCTTTTCCAGAGGTTCGCCTTCCTTAATTATTATCGTAACCAAGCCTTCATCACCTCCTTTTACAAGATTAAGATTTTAGCAGATAAAAACGAAAGAGACATATGATTACAACTATTATAACTCGAAAACCTTGTAAATCCTTGATAAAAAAAGAAATAAGAAAAAGTTAACACAAGAGCAAAAGCCAACGGTTAGTCGGCCATTAAATCCCTTTTTATTTCTTCAGGTGTCGGACAATATTCCGGAGGCAATCTCTTTACTTTTGAAGCGTAGTACATTAAGGGAATTAATATCAGTGTAAGAGTGGTAGAACCTATGGTTCCGAATATGAGTGATATAGCGAGTCCGTTAAATATCGGGTCAAAGATGATAACGAAAGCACCTATGATAACCGCTGCAGCGGTGAGGAGTATAGGTCTCGTTCTTATTACTCCGGCTTCTACTACGGCAACGTGAACGGGAAGACCTTCTCTAATTCTCTGTTCCGCAAAGTCTACAAGGAGTATTGAGTTTCTAACGATAATACCTCCGAGAGCAATAAATCCAATCATAGAAGTTGCGGTAAAGAACACATTACCCATTATCTTATCCATAATGAAGTGTCCCGGGATTATACCTACGAGCGTAAGAGGTATAGGAGCGAGAATTAATCCGGGTACTTTAAAGTCTTTAAACCATCCAAGAACCAGAACGTACATAACAAATACCGCTACTCCAAAAGCAAGTCCAAGGTCTCTGAATACTTCCAGGGTTATGTGCATTTCTCCGTCCCATTTTACGTAAACCCTATCTTCCAGTACCGGTAAGGACATCCACAATTCTCCCACTTTCCCGTAAGGATTTTCTATATTCAGGATTTTATCTCTTACGTCCATAATTCCGTAAATGGGTGCTTCCTCTCTTCCCGCAACATCTCCTATTACGTAGATAACCCTTCTGAGGTTCTTATGGTATATAGTTTCGGGAATAGGACCTTCTTGAATTTCTACAAGTTCGGATAGAGGAATTAGTTTACCTTCCCTGTTGGGTATTTTTATATTCTTCAGCACTTCCGGGACTCTGTATTTCTCATCGAGCCTGATTATTATGGGGACGTGTTCGGTGTCCGTGGTCTGCATTATGCCCGCTTGCCATCCGCCGACAAGAGCCTTTATGGTATACACAACTTCCTCTTTAGTAAGACCAGCAAGCTTTACTTTATCCTCTCTAACAACAAACCTTATCATAGGTGCCGGATATTCCAGATATATTCCCTCGTCTGTGATTGCAGGAGAGTCCTTGAATATCTTTAGAACTCTCCAAGCAAATTCCCTCTGTGTCTTCATATCGGGAGCGTAAACTTCTGCAACTATCGGAGAAAGAACTGGTGGTCCTGGTGGAACTTCTACGACCGCAACGTATTTAGCACCGTACTTGTTAGCTATTTCGTGAACCTTCGGTCTTATCAGCTTTGCAAATTCGTGGGATTGAAGGTCTCTATCGTGTTTTCCGACGAGATTAACTTGTATTTCCGCGAGGTTAGAAGCTTGTCTGAGGTAATAGTGTCTTACTAAACCGTTAAAGGTAAAGGGTGCGGCAGTTCCTACGTAAATTTGATAATCCGTAACAATCGAATACCTTCCTACGTAATCTGCAATTTCTTTAGCAACTCTGAAGGTTTCTTCAAGAGTTGTACCTTCGGGCATATCGAGTACTATTTCGAGTTCAGACTTGTTGTCGTAAGGAAGCATCTTAACCAGAACGTGTTTTGTAAAGAGCATTCCTACAGATGCTCCCATAAGTCCGATAACGAATAGGTAGAAGGCATACCTCTTTATTTTGCTTGCAAGAAGCGGATACATTATACGGCAGTAAATCTTCCAAAACAGTGTTTCTCTCACGTTTATTTCATGATGTTCTCTTTCCTTTTTAAGGAAATGATAGGCTGCCCAGGGGGTGACGATGAATGCTACCAGCAGTGAGAAGAACATCGCAACGGATGCGTTAATGGGAATGGGTCTCATATAAGGACCCATCATTCCTGTAACAAAGGCCATGGGCATAAGGGCTGCGATTACCGTAAAGGTTGCCAGGATTGTAGGGTTACCAACTTCATCCGTAGCACGGACTATGGCATCCCTGGGAGGTAGTTTTTGCATTTCAAACCAACGGTGAATGTTTTCCACTACAACGATGGCGTCGTCAACGAGAATACCTATTGAGAAGATAAGAGCAAAAAGGGTCACTCTGTTTAAGGTAAAGCCGTACATTTCATTAAGGAACAAGGCTATTGAAAGGGTTACCGGAACGGCTAAACCTACAACGAGAGCTTCCCTTACTCCTAAAGATACAGCTATCAGCAATACAACCGAGAAAGTAGCGATAAATAGGTGTTCAAGAAGTTCGAGGGCTTTCTCCTGTGCAGTCTCACCGTAGTTCCTTGTAATGGTAATATTTACATCCTTGGGAATTACCTTACCTTTTAAGTGTTCTACAAACTCTATTACTTGGTCAGCGACAACTACAGCGTTAGTTCCTTTTCTTTTGGATACCGCTATGGTAACCGCAGGATATAGTTCTCCGGGTTTGCCTTCTATTCCCTTGTATTTATGGGCTTGACCTATTCCGAAAAAGACGTAATCCTTTATTTCCGAAGGACCGTCAACTATAGTGGCTATATCCTTCAGGTATACAACTCTTCCATCTTTTACGGTGACTACTACATTTTCGACATCCTTAACAGATTTGAAAAAGGGTCCTGTCTTAATCAGATATTCCATATTTCCCTTGTTTATCTTGCCGCTTATAGCCTGTGCGTTTGCACTCTTGAGCAGTTGGGCAATGTAAAGGGGAGAAATGCCGTAAGCTTCCATTTTTTTGGGGTCGAGGATTATTCTTATCTGTCTCGGTCTTCCTCCTATGAGGTAAACGTTTGCTACATTATCTATCTTCTTTATTTCATTTTGGAGAGTTGCGGCAAGTTTTCTCAGTTCATACCAGTCGTAGTTTTCTCCCCATAAGGTAAGGGTAACTATGGGAACGTCATCTATCGACATAAGCCTTACAATCGGAGGCAGCACTACTCCGGGAGGAGCCAAATCGAGGGCGGACATCATTTTAGAATTGAGGTCTACCAGTGCCTTTACCGGGTCAGTTCCTACGTAAAACCTCGCGGTAACTATTCCCATATCGTTGGTTGAAGCAGAGTAGATATACTCAATGTCCTTGAGTTCCCACAGTTTTTTCTCCAGAGGAAAGACTACACGGGCCTCGACTTCCTCGGGAGTTGCTCCGGGGTAAGGAATGAATATATCTATCATAGGGACAACAATCTGAGGTTCTTCTTCCCTCGGAGTAGTGAGAACGGCAAAGAGTCCAAGTGCTAAGGAAACCATTATTAGGATAGGAGTGAGTTTAGAGTCGATAAAGTAGTTAGCCAGTCTTCCAGCCAATCCGTACATCGGATTAACCTCCTACTTTACATCCATCACAGGCTTTTTCTATTCCGTCGATAACAATCCTTTCCCCAGGAGAAAGACCTGCGAGAACCTCATAATAACCGTTGTATTCTCTACCTAACCTAACGAGTCTAAGTTCAAGGGTATTATCGGGTCTTACAACCCATACACCTGTAAAGTCCCAACGTTTAAAAACTGATTTCTTAGGAATAAAAATTGTAGGTTCCTGAAGTTTTTCTATTTTGAAAACTTTCGCAAATAGACCGCTCTTTACTCTGTTGTCATCTATAAGAGCCTTAACCTTGAAGGTTCTCGTCATAGGATTTATTGCGGGTTCAACTTCTATTACCTTTGCGAGGAAAGTTTTCCTGAGGGCTTCTATGTAAACTTCCAGCACGTCTCCTTCCTTAATTTCACCGAAGTATTTTTCAGGGAATGCTACTTCAACCTTGTAGGGTCTTCTTTCTAAAATCGCGAGAGGCATTCCAGGGTTCGCTATATCCCCTTTATCCACCATCTTCTGGATTATGTATCCGTCAAAGGGAGCTCTTACTTCCGCATAAGAGAGTTGAGCCTTTGCAGATTTGAAGGCCTCTCTTGCCACTTTTATTTCAGCCTCTGCAGCTTCAAGTTGAGCCTTTGCAGCTTTGAATTTAGCTTCAATCTGGTCAAACTCATGTTCTGTTATAGCCCCTTCCTCTAAAAGTTTCTTGAATCTTTCGTAAGTTTTCTTTACAGCTTCATAGTTAGCTTTAGCAGCATGATAGTTCTTTTCAGCCTGTAGGATTCTTTCTCTCATTATGTTTACTTGAGCTCTGATATCTCTTGGGTCTATAACGAACAGGGTTTGCCCTTTCTTTACGAAATCACCTTCCTTTACACGGACCTCTATCACATACCCCATAACCCTGGTGGATATTTCTGCCCTATCTCCCGCCACCACAACCCCCGTATAGGCTACGGGAACCTCCTTTACTACCTTAACCGGTTGTATTTCAATACCTCTTACTACTTTTACCTCTCTCTCTATTTCCTTTGCTTCTATTTTCGGATGGAAAACTCCCGCAAGCCACATAATGATGAGCACTATTGGAAGTATTAGAAATAAAAAGTACTTGACAGCAGTCCTCATTTTGTCACCTCCTCCTTAAGAACTCCTGCTGCAAAGAGAGCTTTGGCGTAAGCAATATTACAATCTCTCAATGCCTTTACATACTCAAACCTAGCGTTATCCAATTGAGTTTGAGCATCCAGTAAATCTACAACGCGTGCCATCCCAACCTCGTATCTTTTTTTGACAACCCTGAGCACTTCTTCCGATTCCTTTAATCTGGTTTTGGCAGATTCAAGAGCCTTTAAGGCATTCTCATACTCGGCAAAAGCTTTATCTATCTCAAACATGATAGCTTTAGCTAGAAGCTCCTTTTGATTCCTAAGAGCCAGTTCCCTTTTCTTTATACTTTTAGCCTTGAAGAGAGGGCTAAGACCTGTATTGAACTGCCACTTCACTCCTACTCCTACCATGTATCCATTTCCCTGAGTTCCAAATGGGATATCCTTGTCATAAGTGGAGTAATTGGCAAATGCGAAGAAGTGAGGAAGTATATCTCCTAAAGCACCTTTCTTTCCTTCTTTCAAGAGTTTGAGATAGTAAGAAATGGCTTTGTAATCTTCTCTGTTTTCCAAAGCTACCTTTTTTAACTTTGCTTTATCCACAACCGGACAACCTTCAAAGTCTTTTACATCAAATTCACCGTAAGATTTATTTACAAGTAGTTCAAGAGCCTTTTTGGCAACTTTGTAATTATTTTCCGCCTGAGATAGCTTTTCCTGTGCCTTAGATAGATATACCTTTGCTCTGAGAACATCTGCAAATAGAGCAACTCCCGTTTTATAAGCCTTTTCGGCAAGTTTCATATGTTCTTCGGCGTCTTTGACAGCCATCTTCGCCACTTTTACCGCATTCTTTGCCAAAACGGCATTAGCATAAGCTTCAAAAACTTTAAGGATTACCTCCTCCTCCTTTCTACCGTATTTCGTTTTTTCGCCAAGCCATTTGTACTTAGACATATTCTTGAAAGCCCTCAATTTGCCTCCCATCCATATAGGAATTTCAATAGAAAGCTTCGTTTCAAAGTTCTCTATAGAATCGGGATTGTTCAATTTATCGGGAAAGAAATCCTGAGCGGTTATCCTTTCCTGATTTAATTTTGTAAACAGGACGTAAGCGGGTATATCCGTTTTCGTAAAGGTTTCTTCCAGCTTCAAAGTGGGAAACAGCAAACCCTTAGCAGCTTTGTACTCGTATTCGGTAGCCTTTACCTGATTTTTATAGGATTTGAGTTCTAAGTTTTCCTTCAGAGCCTGCTGGATAAAAATCTTCAAAGGTATCTCCGCTGCAAAACTAAGTCCGAAGAGAAGAAGGTATAAAAGCAGTCTCATCTTTACCTCCACCTTATTAATTATATCATAATATTAGAATATTCTAATATGCTTATGACCATTCACATATTAGATTTACCTTTATACCCAAGAAATCCTCAACAAACTTACTTCCTGCCCTCCCCAAACTTTCCGCTCCAAGAAGGACAATTGCAAGTTCTTCCCTTCTTATCTTTTCCCCATTATCCTCTATTAGTCTCCTTACAAAATCTATATCCGTACCTTTTCCATCTTGGAGTGTATCTGCGGGAATACCCCAGAATTCCTTAGCTTTTTCACCGCCGATTATTAAAACTTCACTTTTATCGGGAACAAATTCGGTTTTTAACGTAGCAACCACTTTACCCGACAACAGTTTTTCTCTGTACTGTGCAGGAACTATAAAGGTAGGATTTACAAGGGTTGTAGCAACTCTGAGAGGTAAATCCCTGAAGGGTTCGGAGAGTATTATTTTCACATTTTGCTTATTTAGGAATAATTTATCCCCGTTCACATGCTCAACTCTTCCTTTAGCAACACCTCTGATAGACTGGGAATAGGGTAAAACGTAGGATGGTATTACCTCTTTATCCACCTCTATTTTTCCTTCCAAAACTTTCCAATTCAAGAAAGGAAACTCATACTCTTTTGCCGGAAGGTTTAGTTCTTCGACAAATAGTCTTACTTCTTTTATAAACAACCTTTCTTCTTTAGAGCCCGGTCTCCTTCCTTTGAAGCTTACCAAATCCCACTGTACCGGTATATCTTTTTGTTTAAAGAGTCCATATATGCATCCGCAGTAGTCCTGCTGATATATATCTCTATCTTTAGAAAGTTTAAACATTTCTTGAGTTCCACCGCCTTTTCTGTAATCAAGAGTGAGGAACACCACCGACGAATCTTTCGTAGCCTCTTCTCCGGCTTTTTTGAGTTGAGGAATACTTTTTTTTGGACTCATTAAAAGAGTAGTTGTAAGATAATCACAACCGAGTTCTTTTGCAACTTCTACAGATTTCTTAAGTCTGTGGTCAAAGCATATTTCACAACGGGCTCCTCTTTCCGGTTCATGTTCGTATCCCTTTACTTTTTGAAGCCAGTTTTCTACATCGTATTCTCCTTCTATAAGTTTTATTCCCAGCTCCCTGCAAATTCTTTCCGTTTCAATGTATCTCAGCTTGTACTCCTCGTAAGGATGAATGTTCGGGTCGTAAAAGTATCCTACAATTTCACTTTCCGGGAAATCTTCCCTGAGTCTTTTTAGAAAGTAAATGGCATCCGGTGCACAGCAAATGTGAACCAATATCTTACTCTTCTTCATCTTTCTCCTTCTGTTTCGCTATAAGTATCTCTTCCAACTTCACTACCTTGGTTTTAGGAACTTTGACTATAGCCTTTTGATAAGCTTCTCCTTGGAGTTTGGATAACTCATTTTGTATAAAATCCATAAGCTGGTCTATCTGTTTCTGCATCTCTTCTATTTGTTCCTTTAGATTAAGGATTATGTCTACACCTGCAAGGTTTACTCCAAGTTCCCTTGTGAGAAAAAGAATAAATTCAAGCCTCTCTAAATCCTCATCGGTGTAAAGACGGGTATTGCCTTCCGTTCTCGAGGGTTTTAACAGACCTTCCCTTTCGTAAAGCCTCAGTGTTTGAGGATGAATGTTGTACATCTTTGCAACGACACCTATTGTATAATAGGCTTTCCTCTTCTTCATGGTTCTCACCTCTCTACAATTCTTTCAGGTTTCGGAAGAACTTCTTGAAGTTGCCTGAGAAGCTCTTCCGCTTTCTTTCCATCACCAAGCAACTTACTGAAAACGTTATACTTGGGAACGTCTATATGAACTCTCACGTACATATCTCCTCTACCGCTATCTTTTAGCCTGGGCATACCCTTTCCGGATACCTTAACTATGCTTCCTTCTTTGGTTCCGGGAGGAATCTTTACCTTAACTTTTTCACCATCAATGGTAGGAACTTCTATCTCTGTACCTAAAACCGCTTCAGGAAAAGTTATATTCACATCGATATACAGGTCATCTCCTTTTCTTTCAAATATCTTATGAGGTTTCAAGTTAATAACTATATAGAGATTTCCGGGAGATCCACCGTACCTTCCCGCATGTCCTTTACCCTCTACAACCAATTTGGAGCCGTGTCTTACTCCCGGAGGGATTTTGAACTTTATGTTTTCTTTTTTCTTA
>QNXQ01000071.1 GCA_003978875.1 Aquifex sp.
CGGTTGATGTGGTCGTAGAAGATCAGCCGCATCATTAGAAATTAAGATGTAACATCTCGCGCCATTCAAACGAATAATTTACCACAAAATAAGGAAGGTAAGACCATGACACTTAAAGGAAAAACGGCGATCATCACGATGCACACCGCTGTGATGATCGAAACATAGGCGATTTTGTTCTTGATCTTTTGCACATTGCTGACACACTCGCTACTTTGCACCACGATGTATTCGATCCCGAGATGCCCTGCGGGGCGCTTGGAGATGAGGGTGAAGATCCCATCTTTCATATAGAACTCTACTATATCGCTCAGATTTATAAGATCTTTGTATTTACTCGTGTATAAACTTTGATTGAGTATAAACATAGTGCCTTTTCTCTTGAAATCCTTTATCTTTTCAAGAATCTTTTTATAGATGGTATCACCTATCGGCACTTCGGAAGGGTTGAGATCGAAAACTACCTTCTCTTTAGGAAGTATCTCTAGAGATTTATTAAGCAAGGATTCTAGAGAAACGTTCAAGATTACCTTTTTCCCTTCGCTTACCCTGTCAATTCCGTATTCAACTAAAATATCCGTAACTATATAAGCGGCTTTCGAAAAAGGTACTTCAGAGGGATACTTTTCGGGAGAATCCTTAGACCTTAAATAAACTTCGTATCCGAATACGTTTCCGTCTTTATCGTATATCGGTTGCTTGGCTATTACGAAGCTCATCTACTTTCCTCTTGAGTTCTGGATATAAAGGAAAGGCTTCACAGAGTTCCCTTACCTCGTTTCTTATTCTCTGTATAACTTCTTCATTGTCCAGGTTGTGGAGAACTTGAGAAATCCATTTAGCGATTTTTCTCATTTCTTCTTCCTTCATACCTCTGGTTGTAAGTGCGGCGGTACCTATCCTTATTCCACTTGTTTTTGTCGGAGGTAGTGGGTCAAAGGGAACCGCATTTTTATTTACGGTGATTCCCGCTTTTTCAAGAGCCTTTTCAGCATCTTTACCGATAATGTTTTTATTTCTTAAATCTACAAGAACTATATGGGAATCAGTTCCTCCGGTTACAATCTTAAATCCTTCTTTTTGCAGTTCTTCCGCAAGGGTCTTTGCATTTAAAACTACCTGTTTAGCGTATTCTTTAAATTCATCGGTCATAGCTTCTTTGAAAGCTACCGCTTTCGCAGCGATTACGTGCATAAGGGGACCACCTTGAATTCCCGGGAATACACTCTTGTCTATAGCTTTCGCATATTCCTTCGTAGTTAAAATAAATCCGCTTCTTGGACCTCTGAGAGTTTTATGAGTTGTTGAAGTTACAAACTGTGCGTATGGGACGGGATTGGGATAAACTCCTCCAGCTATTAACCCTGCGTAGTGGGCCATATCAACCATAAATAATGCTCCCACATCATCCGCTATTTCTCTCATTTTTTCCCAATCGAATACTCTCGGATAAGCGGATGCACCGCCTACTATGAGTTTCGGTTTATGCTCTTTAGCAAGCTTATAAAGTTGATCGTAATCTATAAGTTCTGTCTCAGGATTTACACCGTAATAAATGACGTTGTAGAGCTTACCGCTAAAGTTTACTTTGGAGCCGTGGGTCAGGTGTCCACCGTGGGCGAGGTCCATTCCCATTATGGTGTCTCCAGGCTTTAAAACCGCGAAGTATACAGCCATATTAGCTTGTGAGCCCGAATGGGGTTGAACGTTAGCGTGCTCCGCACCGAATAACTTCTTTGCCCTTTCTATAGCTAGATTTTCCACTATATCTACGTATTCACATCCTCCGTAGTACCTTTTTCCCGGCAAACCTTCAGCATACTTATTTGTCAAAACGCTACCTGTAGCTTCCATAACGGCGAGGGAAGTGAAGTTCTCCGAAGCTATCATTTCAAGATTGTAGAACTGCCTTTCGTATTCCTTTAAAATGGCATCGAGAACTTCGGTGTCTGTTTTCAGAAGGTATTCCATTTAGAAAATTATCTTACACACAAAAGGTTTATGCAAGTTCATTTTGAAGTGTTGGTTAGTTGAAAACCTTTCAATTCCAAGAGAGAATAATTTTTATGAAATTTACAAAATACCTTTCAAGTCACGAATTTATCTGTAAAGCGGTGGATTTTTATAACAAATTTGTAAACTTTATAGCAATCTTTATGATACCAATACTCATGCTTACCCTTCTAATAGCGGTGGGAATAATACTCTATGACCTCAGGCTATTTTTCGATTACTTTACCCACGCGGAAATGGCAAAAGAGTACGATAAGGCGTTCAAATTACTTGTAAGAAATATACTAAATTTCTTTGTTCTTATAGAATTATTTAAAGTTTTTATTGATGTACTTGAATTTAGAAGAATAAGAAAGAGGCAAATTATTGAAGCAGGTATAGTATTCGTTGTTAGAGAAATAATCCTTATAGTTTTCGAACACAAGTTCAGCTTTGCAGACCTTGTAGGATTCGGAGTACTGCTATTCTCCCTAGGAATTACATATATACTTCTTGAAAAGAGTTATTTGGATTATCTTAAGTTTGAGCATAGAGAAATTACTGAAAGGGAAAAAAGGGAAAGAAAGAGACTTATATCTCAAAGAGAAGAAGAACTTAAGAGATGAACGAAGATTTTAAAGATTTCAAAGAGTGGCTTAAAGAACTAAAGAAAGAATCAAAGGAAGCTATAATTCTCGTGGAAGGAAAAAACGATAAAAAGGCCTTAAATAGGTTTTCTATAAAAAATATTCTTGACCTTTCAGGAAAAAGATTTTCGGATATTCCCGATTTACTTGAGGGAAAATGGGAAAAGGTCATTCTTCTCTTTGACTTAGACCCTCACGGAGAGCGTATTAATCAAAAGATTAAGGAATTGTTAAGCTCTCAAGGATTTATAGTTGAGGAAAAATTCAGGAATTTTTTAAAAAAATTGAATATAATTCATATAGAGGACATAAATGGAAGAGAAAACGAAAAAGTTAAAGACTCTTGAAAAGCTGTTAATTTACGATAGACTGCTTAGATTCAGCTTAGACCTTCTTACCGGTATAAGGGAAGAGTTAAAAGCCGATATTGAAGAGACGAAAATAATAGCAGAATCGATATTGGAAGGAAAAGAAAAAAAAGTAATACAGGAATTTTTGTTGAAAATTGAAGAGCTGTTCCTTTTAAAAACCGACGAGGTTTTAGACCATATCTACGACGAGTATGAGGTATTTAACTTCGATATAACCTTTTTATCTGCAATTCCCGAAGAGATAGAAAGAGAAATGGAAAGGTTAGCCCTTATTGATACAATCAATACACAACTGCAGCTCTTAATAGGCATACTTGATGAAGC
Organism: Aquifex sp.; assembly: GCA_003978875.1. Taxonomy (GTDB): domain Bacteria; phylum Aquificota; class Aquificia; order Aquificales; family Aquificaceae; genus Aquifex. Next base: position 3,335 of record QNXQ01000071.1, read on the forward strand.
TTTTTGTCTACTTCCGCAGGAAAACGAGCGTATAAGGGTGGTACTCACACCTTTCAGAGTGTACAAAGAATTGCTGCTTCACGCTGTGGAGTTTAATAAGAAATTTAAAGAATGAAAAGTAATACTAGCTAATAAAACTTTGTAAAGGAGGTAAAGTTATGGCAAGAAGAAGAAAGGCAGGTCCTAAGTATAAGAAGATAACTCTTTCTGTACCAAAGAGCACCTATTACATACTGCTCGGTATTGCTCAGGGTGATGAAAAGAAATTGAATAAATTGATACGGGGAATTATTGAAGATAAATTCGCAGAATCCACGGTGGAAGAGCTTCAGATGTACATAAGCAAACCTGAACAGGAAGAAAAGGAAGAAGAACAATCGACGGTAGAAGGAGAACCTTCCGCAGAATGATATCCAATCGTATAAAATCTCTTTCCGCTTATAAGACGGAGGTGAGTCCTGCCTCCGTTCGTCTTTCTTCAAACGAATTTCCTTACGATTTTCCCGAAGATATAAAAGCAAAGATTTTAGAAGAAATTAAAAAAATTCCCTTGAACAAATATCCAGACCCGGAAGCTAAAGAGCTAAAAGAAATTATTGCGGATTTTTTCGGAGTAAAAACGGAAAACGTAATTTTGGGAAACGGTTCCGATGAACTCATTTATTACATCTCAATGGCAATAGGTGAGCTTTATTTACCTGTTTACATTCCTATCCCTACGTTTCCTATGTACGAAATAAGTGCAAAAGTTCTCGGAAGACCAACAGTATCTGTACCTTTGCAAGAAGATTTCGATATTGATTTAAATAGATCTTTAGAAAGAATAAGGGAAGAAAAGCCTGTTCTCGGCTATTTTGCCTATCCGAACAATCCTACGGGGAATTTGTTCTCAAGGGAAAAAATTGAGAAAATAAGGGAAGAAGGAATATTTTGCGCCATCGATGAAGCCTATTATCACTATTCAGGGGAAACGTTTTTAGAAGATGCTCTAAATAGGGAGGATACCGTCGTTCTGAGAACGTTATCGAAAATAGGCATGGCAAGTTTGAGAGTAGGAATACTTATCGGCAAAGAGGAAATCGTAAGAGAACTAAATAAGGTTAGGCTTCCTTTTAACATTACATATCCTTCTCAGATAATGGCAAAAGTTATTCTCACAGAGGGGAGAAACTTTTTAGAGGAAAAAATTAAGGAAGTCATTAAGGAAAGGGAAAGGGTATACGAAGGAATGAAAAAGATTGAAGGGGTGGAAGTTTTTCCCAGCACGGCAAACTTTCTCCTATTTAGAACTATTTTTTCTGCCCACGAGGTTTATGAAGAACTGCTGAAAAGAGATGTTCTTGTAAGAAATGTTTCTTATCTTCCAAGATTAAATCGTTGTCTTAGGGTAAGTATAGGTAAACCTCGCGAAAACGATAGGTTCTTAGAAGCTCTTGATGAAAGTATTAAGGAATTAATGGAATCTAAATCTACCCATTTTTGAGCTCTTCCAGTTCTCTTAAAAAGCTTCTTTTGAATTCCTCTTTAAACTTGTGTGAGTAAAAAGCTATTTTTGCCGTATCACCTTCGATTCTAAACCATATCTTTCTGTGAACAGAGTAGAAAGCTACTGCCATTCCGAGAACCAGAATAATAGACCCAAGCCATATTATAGGAGTTCCGGGGTTGTAAGAAACCTCAAATCCTGAAAAGAAGAGAGGTTCAAAGCCGTTCATAAAGAACATATAGGGAAAATCCTTTAACTGTTCTATCTGGGAGTAAAGCATTGCTGTAAGCCTCGGGTCGTAAATTACGGGTACATTGTAAGGAGTCCTGTTTAGTAAAACTTTTAAGACTACTCCGGGAGCCAGTTCGTTTCTGTTGTTTGGGTCGTGAACATTCAAAATAACTCTATCTATAGAAATCAACATATTTTCGAACTCTACAACTTGTCCGCTCCTTATTTCGAATGTGCCTATTACGGCGTTTTCAGGGTCTTCATGGGCTTTTTTTCTATCAACTACTATTACTCCCATTTTGTTTGTACCATCGAGTATTCCGTATGTAGCTTGAAATAATCTGTATCTTCCGTAATTAAAAGGTTCGTTCACTTTTACCGTACCCTTTGCCACAACACTTCCCGAGTTGATTATTTCTATATCACTCTCATAGGAACTTATCGCCTGGGCAAATCTTTCATCCACCTTTGGATTTTCTTCACCGTAAGTTTTAATCCTGAAATCTATTAAGTGGACAGCAAATGGAAGTTTATACCCTTTCTGCTCGGGACCCACCAGCATAACATCGTTGGTATCTCCTTCTGCTACCATTAAGCTACCTCTTACTCCCACTATTGCATCTATGAGTGCTCCGGCCATGATAATGAGGAGTGCTATATGAGTAATGTATACACCGAGTCTTGAGAACCTTCCTTTTTCGGCAAATATGTAAACCTTACCATCTTCTTTTTCCATAAAAACTTTAAATCCTTTTCTGGAAAGCAACTTGATAACTTCATCAACGTTGGAAATCTTAGCGGTAATGGGTTTGAGATGTTTTTCAGCTTTTTCGTCCAGTTTCATTATTCTTTCCCTGCTGAAAGCCTGTTTCCAAACTCTGGGAAGCCTTTTTATCGAACAAACGATGAGGTTTACGGCTAAAAGAACTATAAAAGCTATGTAGTACCAAGAGTGGAATACATCGTTTAACCAGAGTTTCCAAATCCATATACCTACTTCGTATCCGAAGTTATCCAGATACCATTCAAAGGGCTGATTTTGTTTAATGTAAGTTGAACCTAGCATCGAGAGAATTCCAAGAACGAGCATTATGAATATTGCAAGCTTCAAGGATGCAAAGAAATCGTAAATAAAGGAAAGTATATTTCGGTGTTTTTTATAGTCTTCTATTATGGCTTTTACCCAGTTGTAAAGGTTAAGGGAAAAAGATATTGCAAAAAATATGGCTCCAAAGGAAAAAGCTATCCAGTAAACGGTGGATACTTCTTCTAAATGGAACAGTCCCAATATGCTTATTCCGGAAAATATAATAAATCCTAAGACAAGACCGCCATAACCGCTTAAGAATTCAATCAACCTTTTCATTTTCCATCTCCTTCATACGCTCTTTATAAAAATCAACAAGTTTTCTCCTAATTTCTTCATTCAAATCCTTGGAAATTATCTCAACCAAGGGAATATTTTTATCTTTTACCTGAATGGAAGGCATAGCTACGAATAAACCTCCGTAAACATTTCTGATAAGCTTCACATTTCTTATTAATATTTCCCCGTATAGGATTATGTCAAAGTAAGCGACAAGGCTCCCTCTCTTATAAGGAACCTCAAAGGGATAGAATTTCAAAATCCTTACTCTATCCATCAGTAATCCATAAGGTAAAAGAGAGGTGTATAGGAGTTAAAAAGCTTTATCTCCTCTATGTCTGCTCCGATTAGTTTCTTCAAAAATGTTTTTTCCTCTTGAATGAACAAGGGTTTTGCATCTCTATATCCCGAGATTTCTTTAGCTTTTTCTATGGCATCGTAAAGAGAACCCAGCTCATCCACAAGTCCCAGCTGGAGAGCCTTTTTCCCCGTGAATATTCTTCCGTCGGCAATCTCCCTCAGTTTTTCCTCAGGGATTTTATCTTTTCTGTACTTGAGTATTGCCTGAATAAATTGTTCCAGAGCTTCGTTTACAGTTTCTTGTAGATATCTCCTTTCTTCTTCAGATAATTCTTTGAATGGGCTTAAAGTATCTTTGAATTTACCCGTTTTTATGGAAGTGGATTTTACACCTATCTTGTCCATGAGTTCTTTATAAGCTATATGTTGAATAATCACACCTATGCTTCCCGTGATTGTACCGGGATTTGCAAAAATGTAATTCCCCACAGCAGAAACGTAATATCCTCCCGATGCGGCAACGTTACCCATGGAAATCACTACTGGTTTCCCGCTGTTTCTAAATCTCTCTATTGCCCTGTATATCTCTTGGGAAGCTCCCACAGAACCTCCCGGAGAATCAACCCGGAGTACCAGTGCAACTACGTTTTTAGAATTTTTTAACCTTTCTATCTTGTTTACTAAAGGATAAGGGTTGATTATCACACCTGAGAGTTTCAAGACGGCAATTCTATGTCCTAAAGGAAGATGGGTCAGAATATACTGAAGCATTGTAAGAACAATTATAAGGATTAAAAAAAGGAAGAATAAACGCTTAATCCACTTCATGAGTTTTTCTCCTTTCTGCTATAAAAACGAGGAAGGTTAGGAAGAGAAATAGACCTAACATGTAAAACCTCGTTATCCATATAGTCCAGTGGGTTTCCGCCATAACCTTGGGTATGTATTCCTTTGCCCAAACTATCAAAAGAACTGCTAAAAATAGAGGCGTTATAAACCTCATAACGTAGTAGTAAAATTTAGGAACTTTTATTATCCCGCCTCTGTTAATTTCTTCCCACGCTTTATCAGCTCCGAAAATCCAGAAGAATATTATCAACTCAACCAGCCCGAAGAAAACTACCCCGATTGTACCTGCCCAGAAGTCCATTTCGTCAAGAGCTTTATTTAAAAAGATAACTATATGGGCACTGAAAAATACTATGCTTGCCGTCATCAGAACTGCCTGTTTTCTCGTAAATTTCAGTTCATCTTCGAAGAAAGCAATAAGCGGTTGCATTAAAGCTAAGGAAGAAGTAAGTCCGGCAAAGAATAGAAGGAAGAACCATAAAAATCCTAAGAAAACTCCTCCCGCAGTTTGAGAAAATATAGCGGGAAGTGTTATGAAACCTAGGTTAAAGGCTCCGGCTTTGGCTATTGCCACCGCATTGGCTACTCCGAAAAACGCAACAGCCGCGGGAATAGCAATGGAACCACCCAAAATTACCTCTGCTTTCTCGTTTAAAGTCGATGCGGTAAGACCGCTGAGGACTATATCGTCATTTCTCTTTATGTAGGATGCATAAGTTATAATCGCTCCGAAACCGAGACTTAGAGTAAAGAAGATTTGCCCTACCGCAGCTATCCAAACGCTCGGGTCTTTGAGTTTTTCAAAATCCGGTGTCCATAAAAAGTTGAGACCTTCTATAGCTGAGCCGTTTGCCGTTTCAAGTAAAAATACCCTTATTACCAGAAAAATAGCAAGCAGGAAAAGTGTTGGCATTGCTATCTTTGCAAATTTCTCTATACCTTCGGAGATACCCCTGATAAGAATACCTACATTAATAGCCATGGTTATTAAAAAGACAAGGTATGCGAATATGGAAGGTTTGAGTATAGGTTCATCACCTTTCGGGATTCCTATGTAGTTGTAGAGGAATTCCTTAAACGGAAGCAGTATTGAGTCGGGATTTGTTGCTCCGGGTGGAGGTTCTGGTACAAGTCCTACGAGAAACTTTATAGCAAAACCGAGTGTCCAGCTCTCTATGTATATGTAGTAAATAATTACAACTAACGGAATCCATAAACCGAAGACTCCGAGTATTTTTGCAAACCTATTTTTCCAGAGAAGGTGAAAGATAGACGGTGTTGTTCCGTGTCCGTAGGCTCCCCCGTATCTTCCCATCGCCCATTCAACCCACATAAGAGGAATTCCGACGAGCAGGAAGGCTATTATGTAAGGTATCATGAAAGCTCCGCCGCCGTTTTCCGCAGCTTGAACGGGAAACCTTAGGAAATTACCAAGACCTACCGCATTGCCCGCCATTGCGAGAATTAAACCTATACGTGTAGCCCAATGCTCCCTCTTTACTTCCATAGGGAATATTTTAGATTCTGGAAAATTTGTTAGAAATTCTTTATTTTATCTAAACGATTTTCTGTGATATATTTCCATAGGCAGATGGTCAGGGTAAAGATATGCGGAATTACAAATCCCGAAGATGCCTTATTTAGCGTGAATTCGGGAGCGGATTATATAGGAGTGATTACCTACAAAAAAAGTCCGAGGTACGTTTCGAAAGAAAAAAGACTTGAAATTTTAAATGCCGTAAAGGACTATCCCGTTAAGAAGGTTGCGGTTGTTGTAAATGAATCCTATGAGTTTATAAAAGAACTTCTGGATGAAGGATTTGACCTTATTCAGCTTCACGGAGATGAAGACATTTCTTTAGCCAAAAAGGTGGGCATGGAACGGGTAATAAAGGTGTTTAGGGTCAAGGACACAGTCCCATCGGTAGAAGAATGGGAAGATGCTTACGCAATACTTTTAGACACTTATTCCAAGAACCTTTACGGAGGTACTGGGAAAACCTTTAACTGGGAGATTGCATCAAAGTTGGTAGAAGAAGGCTATAAAATTTTCCTTTCTGGAGGGTTAAAACCCGAAAATGTCGAAAGAGCAATAAAGCAGGTAAAACCTTATGCCGTAGATGTCTCATCGGGAGTTGAAAGGGAAAAGGGAAAAAAGGATTATACGAAGGTTGAGGAATTCATCAAAACCGCTAAGTCCCTAAAAATTTAAAAATCAATTCTTTGAACTTTTCTCCCCTTTCCTCATAACTTTTAAACATATCAAATGAGGAGCAGGCAGGTGAGAAGAGTATAACATCTCCGCTTTTCGCAAAGCTTAGAGCCTTTTTTACGGCTTCTTCCAAATCCGAGCAGGTTTCAACGGGTACATACTCTTTCCAGGATTCTTTGATTTTGTCTTTTGTCTCTCCTATGGCGAAGGCTGTTTTTACCTTTTTCTTTACAGTTTCAAGAACGGAGAGAAAATCAACTCCTTTGTCCTTTCCCCCAACAATGAGAATTACCGAATTATAGGGAAAAGTTTCAAGAGCGGATTTGAGAGCGTTGGTAGTGGTGGATTTAGAATCGTTGTAAATATCTATACCTCCAAAGTTTCCTAAATACTCCAGCCTATAGGGAAGCCCACTAAACTCGTAGAGAATATGTTCAAACTCATCGGGTTTTAATCCAAATTCCAAAGCTATCAGGGCTGCTACCGAAGCGTTGTATACGTTGTGAATACCTTTTATTTTCAAGTGTCTCGGATTAAATAACTTAATTCCTCGGAAATAAACTCCTTCCTCCAGAATCTCCAACTCTGAGAAGTTTATCTTTTTTGCTCTGGTGGATGTTTCTTTTATTTCCTTTACAAAATCGTTGAGTACAATCAGGTCTCCTTCCCTCTGATTTTCAAAAACTTTGTATTTACTCTTTAGGTAGTCTTCCAGAGATGGATGCCAGTCAAGATGGTCGGGTGAGAAACTTATAAAGGCTCCGATATCAGGTCTAAAAGTTTTCAGAGTTTTCCCTTGAAAAGATGATACTTCAAGAACAGCTATTCCCTTCTCCTTTTCCCTTACTATATCCGAGAAAGGAATTCCTATATTTCCCCCTTCGTAAACTTCTGGGAAGAAATTCTTGAGTACCAAGTATGTAAGTCTCGTAGTTGTAGACTTGCCATCCGTTCCCGTTATGGCTATTATCTTGCCCTTGAAAAATCTATAGGCCAGTTCAAGTTCACCTATTACTTCTTTTTCCTTATTTATAGCTTCTATCCAGAGAGGATGATGAGGAGGAATTCCGGGAGATAAAACTACAGTTTCAACCTCATTCAGAACTTCCTTCCAGAGCTCCGGATTTTCTTTATCGTCTCCGGCGTAAACTTTATGGCCCTTTGATTTTAGAAGTTTAACTGCCGCTTTTCCGCTTTTTCCGAGACCCCAAACGAGATAGCTCATACCACAGACTCTTTAATCCTAGATACTTCTGCTAAAGCCTCATAGGGATTTTCTTTTTCGGTTTCCCACACAAAGATTTTATTTCTATGGAGAATCCACTTTGCTTTATTACTCTTAGGATGATATCCGCTGATTACTATATCTACACCCTGCCTTACCAGTTCCTTAGCTATACACTCTTCTTTCTTTCCCGGTAAGTTTATAACCTCTGCATTGCCTCTTCCCTCTTTAAATATCAGAATCTTCTCCGTTTCTTCAAAACTATTGGCTATCTTTCCATTTTTTGTGAGAATTGCAACTTTTGTTGAATCGTTTATACAACAAGGCTCGTAATGGATAAACACCATATCCACGTTTGGGATTTCTTCCATTATTTTCCTTTCAATTTCATCGGCAATCATATGACTCCTTATAAAGTCATCCGTGTTTATCGTGATTACCGCGTCTATGAATAACTTCCCTCCAGCACTTCTTGCGAGAAGTCTTTTTATTTCCGTGACTTCGGGAAAAGATAAAATTATCCTCTTTATTTTTTCAATAGTTTCCTTATCCGCGGAAATGTCGAGAATAGCTCCTATTTGTTCTTTGAGAAGTTCAAAAGCGGTATAGCCGATAACCAGTGCTATAGCAACGGCTATGTACCTTTCTATGTTTACTCCAAAGTAGTATGAACCCAAACTGATGAGAACCAGTAAAGACGCAAAGGCATCGGTAAGTGTATGGTAAGAGTCCGCTATAAGAGTAGGCGAGTTCAGTCTTTTTCCCGCTCTTCTTTCTAAGAAGGACAAAATAAGGGATGCACTTAAAGATACTACGGTTATACCTATACCGAAAGGCAGATTTTCCTGGTTAATCTTTATCTCACCTTTAAGAGCCCTATGGATAATTTCCCATGCGGTGAAAAATAAAAAAAACGATATAACTATCGCACCTATGTTTTCCAGTTTATACAGTCCGTAGGGAAACCTTTCGTTCTTTACCTCGGAAAATTTTATAGATAAAAACGCTATGAGCGATGCTGTAGCGTCGGATAACGAATGAATAGCATCTCCTATCAAGGACAGAGAACCCGTAAGTAAGCCTCCGATTAACTTAATTACCGACTGAAATATATTTAAGCCAAGAGATACCAGAGCCCAGTGTTCCTTCTTCATATCACCTCGACCCACACGCCTTTTAAGTATAAAGTATTCGGCATCTGAAGAACCCAAGGGTGGTCTAAGTCCTGAAAAGTCTTAGCTATAACCCTTACCTGTCTCCTAACATCGTAAGAAGCTTTGAGTAAAACATCTAAGAGATGTTGCTCTGTTATGTGAAAGGAACAGGAAAAGACTGCAAGATATCCTCCGCTTTTTGCGATTTTGAGACCTCTTACGCAAAGTTCTTTATAACCTCTGAGCGCGTTTGGAACAGCTGCTTTGTTTTTTGCAAAGGAAGGAGGGTCTATTATTATTACATCGAACTTTTCTCCCTTTTTATCGAGTTCTCTTAAATAATCAAAAGCATTTGCTTTTATCCACTTAATTCCCGTAAGACCGTTTAGCTCTGCGTTTTTCTGAGCCTCTTTTAGTGCCAATTCCGAAATATCTACACCTATTACCTCTCCTGCTCCTGCTCTTTTCATATTCAAAGCAAATCCACCTGTATGGCAGAACACATCAAGGCATCTATCTCCCGGTTCAACCAGGTTTCTCACAAACTTCCTGGCATTTCTCTGGTCTAAGAAGAATCCCGTTTTTTGACCTTCGGGTATGTTGATGTAATATTTCAAATCGTGTTCCCAGATTATCACTTCTTCGGGAACTTCTCCGTATACCACCCGCTCTTCTACATCCAAACCCTCTACCCTTTTCGCTATCTCGTTTATCTTTTCATAAATGCCCTTAGGTTTTAATAAATCTATCAGGGTTTCGATTATTACATCCCTGAACTGGTTCATTCCGTAAGTTGTAAATTCAACCGCAAGATAGTTTCCGTAAACGTCGACTATTAAACCCGGAAGCAGGTCTCCTTCGGAGTGAATAAGTCTGTAGGCATTGCTGTTTATATAAAGTCTCTTTCTATACTCGTAAGCTTCTTTTATCCTCTTTCTGATTAAGTCGGGAGATATAGGTTCCCTTTTATCAAAGGAAAGAATTCTTATAGCTATGTTTACTTCGGGATTTATATAACCGTATCCGAGAAATTTTCCGTTTACGTCCCTTACCGCTACAATCTCTCCTTTTTTAGGTTTTCTGGAAAACGATGCAATTTCCGCCCTGTAGACCCATGGAAAGAACCCTTTAATTCTGTCCTCTACTCCTGGTTTTACCCTTACTTGAAGCATAGTATTATAATTTACGGATTTATGAAAGTTCTGTAGCAAAGCTGTAAAAACCTACCTAATAGGTGGGACAAAGTAAATACAACGGAACACTCAACCCCCCATAGCCTTATAACTATATAGAGGAGAATACCCAGCAGGAAGAACCTTATGGGAAAGCTTATAATCGGGTTTTTTCCTTTTTTTGCCGAGCGTGATATTTGTTCGTTGTATAAAATTCCAGTAATTAAACCTATAATAGATAAAGCTAAATAATCCATTTAAGAGATATTATGTCAAGGAAACTTTTTGTATTTAGAGAGAATATTCACGCTGAAGAACTGGAAAAAATAGCTGAAAGCATAGGAGTAAAAGTAAAGAGAATTCAGAATGTGGTGATAATGGACACCGCTTATGACGAAGAGCTGATTTACATATTTACGGAACTGAGTGAAGATGCCCTGAAAGATATGAGGGTTTACGAAGGCAATTTTAGAGAAGACTCCTGTCAATCTTTGATAAAGGCTGTTGCAAAGGCTGAGCCTGCAGAATCCTTAATAGACAGGCTTATATTCAATAACCTCGGTAAGGTTTTCGTAGACACAAAAATATTTTTCCACACTATAGTGGATGTCAGGCAAAAGGAAATAAGGGCTTTTGAAGCCCTGTGCAGACCCCCTATAAAGATAGTGGATTTGATAAATATAGGAAAAAGTACCTCCGAGTTTTCTGAAAATTTTTGCAGATACGCTGCCCTGAAAAAAGCCAGCCAGTTCTTGAGAGATAATTTACTCCTCTTTATGAATTTTCATCCGCGGTTTTTAAATGACCCTCTTAAAGTTTTCGGAGATTTTTTAAGCACCTTGTACACCCACGATGTAAAACCTAACCAGATAGTCGTAGAGCTTACCGAATACGAGGAACTGAATGTATTCGCAGTAAAAAACTTAATATCTTTTCTTAAATCCGAAGGTGTTAAGGTTGCCCTTGACGACGTTGGTTCTGGGTATTCTGGATTGTTTTACCTTTCGGAACTTAATCCGGACATTATAAAGATAGATATGGAACTAATACGTGATATTCATAAACACAATCTTAAGAAGGTAATAGTAAATTACCTTATACGCCTTGCCCACGATAGCGGAATACTTGTGGTTTCCGAAGGTGTTGAAACAAAGGAAGAACTTGAAACCGTGATTTATATGGGAACGGATTTCGTGCAGGGATTTATATTCTCAAAACCTGTAGAAAATCCTGACGTTGATAAATTAAACAAACGAGTGAAGGAAATTTTAAATTCCGTGTAGTTCTTGGATTGAATTCACTTTAAGGGTACTTCCGGTTTCTCTTAATTTCCTGAAGCTCTTTATGGCTTCGAGGACGGCGTATCCTGCCCTTACGGTTGTGTAATACGGGATATTAAACTGGACTGCAGTTCTCCTGATAAAGTATGCATCACTTTTTTCTCGTTTACCCGAAGGGGTGTTTATGACCAGATGTATATCTCCATTAATAATCATATCTACTACATTGGGTCTTCCTTCGGAAACTTTCATAACCCTTTCTGCCGGAATCCCGTGTTCTTTAAGGAACTTATAAGTTCCGGTAGTTGCGTATATTCTAAATCCGAGCTCATGAAAACCTCTGGCAAGCTCCGTAATTTTCGGTTTATCTCTATCTGCGACACTTATAAATACATTTCCTCTTTCCGGAAGTCTGTAGCCGGCGGACAGTTGAGCCTTGTAGTAAGCAAGTCCGAACTCCTCATCTATTCCCATCACTTCTCCTGTTGATTTCATTTCCGGTCCCAACACCGGGTCAACTTCGGGAAATCTCTTCCATGGAAAAACAACTTCCTTTACGGAAAATATCTTTTTACCTTTAGGTAGAAAGTCCGATGCTACGTGATTTTGTCCCTTTTCTATCCTTTCAAACACCTCGGGAACAATTTCTCTCAGAGATTTTCCTATTAGTACCTTGGTTGCTATTTTTGCCAAAGGATATCCTACACTTTTACTTACAAAGGGTACCGTTCTTGAAGCTCTGGGATTTACCTCAAGTACGTAGACTTCTCCCTTATAAACCGCGAACTGAACATTTATTAAACCTCTTACTTCAAGAACAAGGGCAAGTTCCCTTGTTTGTCTCTTAACCTCTTCTACTATTTCATCGGGCAGAGTGTAGGGAGGTATTGAGGTTGCACTGTCTCCGGAGTGAACGCCTGCCTGTTCTATGTGTTCCATTACCGCTCCTATAAGGACATCTTTCCCATCACAAACGGCATCCACATCCAGTTCTATACTGTCTTCCAGGAATTTATCTATCAAAACGGGTCTTTCATAGCTTACACTTACAGCCTCTTCCAGATACTCTTTCAATTCGTTTTCATCGTAAACTATTCTCATTGCCCTTCCGCCGAGAACATAAGAAGGTCTTACTAAGACGGGATATCCTAGCTTTTTAGCGATTTCAAGAGCTTCTTCCTTATTTTTCGCCGTTCCACTTTCGGGTTGCTTTAAACCGAGTTCTATAATTAGCTCCCTGAAAAGTTCTCTATCCTCCGCTTTGTCTATATTTTCTGGCTGAGTTCCTAAAATATTTACACCTTGTTTTTTTAAAGGTATAGAAAGCTTTAAGGGAGTTTGTCCTCCGAACTGAAGTATAACTCCGTAGGGTTTTTCCCTTTCTATGATGTCCATTACATGTTCAAAAACTATAGGTTCAAAGAAGAGTTTATCCGCGGTGTCGTAATCGGTAGAAACGGTTTCGGGATTACAGTTCACCATTATTGCCGTATAGCCTTCTTCTTGCAAGGCAAATACTGCATGAACACAGGCGTAATCGAATTCAATTCCTTGACCTATACGGTTCGGCCCGCTACCGAGTATAACAACTTTTTTAGACATATCGTAAAATTTTAAACTAAATATTCATGGAACTAATTTTTGAAAAATCAAGGCCTGGAAGGAAGGGATACAGACTTCCTAAACTTGATGTTGAAAGAGTAGAGCCAGAAGAAATCGTTCCCGAAGAATACTTGAGGAAAAAACTGGATTTCCCTGAAGTCTCCCAGCTGGAGGTTATAAGGCACTATACTAAATTATCCCATTTAAATTACGCTGTGGATACAACTATGGTACCCTTGGGTTCATGTACTATGAAATATAACCCGCGAATTAACGAGGAGCTCGTAAATAGAAAGGAAATCCTCGGATTGCACCCTTTTATACCCGAAGAATACATCCAGCCCGTTTTAGAGCTTATCTATAAATTTAAAGAATTACTAAAGGAGCTCGGAGGATTTGCGGAAGTTTCTCTTCAGCCTGCCGCCGGAGCTCACGGAGAATTATTGGGGCTTCTCCTTATCAGAGCCTATCACGATGATAAAGGTAATAAAGAGAAAAATGTGATATTAATACCCGACTCTGCCCACGGGACTAACCCGGCTACCGCGGCAATATGCGGTTTTGAAATAAAAGTTATCAAAAGTAATAAGTACGGAGAGCTCGATTTTGAAGACTTTAAAAGAAAGCTAAACGATAAAGTTGCAGGACTGATGATAACTAATCCGAATACATTGGGAATATTTGAAAGGAGAATTAAGGAAATAGCTAAGGAGCTCCACAAAATAGATGCTCTCCTTTATATGGACGGAGCTAACTTTAACGCTCTTGTAGGAAAATTTAAACCGGGAGAGTGGGGTGTTGATATAATGCATTTTAACCTCCATAAAACTTTCTCCACTCCTCACGGAGGAGGAGGACCCGGAGCCGGACCCGTCGGTGTATCCGAGAAATTAAAACCATACCTTCCCGTGCCTCATATAGACTTTGACGGGAAGAAGTATTTCCTTAATTGGGACATCCCTAAATCTGTAGGGAAAATATTAGGTTTTTGGGGACATTTTAGTGGATGGCTAAAAGCTTTCGCTTATATACTCACCTATGGAAATGAAATAGGGAAAATATCCGATTACGCAGTTTTAAATGCCCGTTATTTGAAACATCTTCTCAAGGGAGTATTTAAAGACCCTTATCCTCAGTCTCCTTGTATGCATGAGTTTGTCCTTTCAGCTGTAAACTTAATCAAGCATGGAGTAAAAGCCGGAGATGTTGCTAAGAGAATTCTTGATTACGGCTTTTATGCTCCCACTATGTATTTCCCTTTAATCGTTAGAGAAGCTTTAATGATTGAACCTACCGAGACAGAAAGTCCTGATACACTAAGGACTTTTGCGCGGGTTCTCAGAAGAATCATTAAGGAAGCTAAAGAAAAGCCTGAAATACTTAAAAAGGCTCCTCACAATACTCCGGTAAAGCGAATTAAAGAGGCTGAGGCAAACAGAAATCTCGTTTTGAAGTATAAAGATATTCTTGAAAGAAAAAAATCTTGAGATATAATAAATATTCTGTCAGGGGCGGTAGCTCAGCTGGGAGAGCGCCGATATGGCATGTCGGAGGTCGGGGGTTCGAGTCCCCTCCGCTCCACCAGTTGAGCTACGCAGAGCCGGTAGCTCAGTAGGTAGAGCAACGGCCTTTTAAGCCGTGGGTCGCGGGTTCGAGTCCCGCCCGGCTCACCACTTTATTAATTCTCAAGTTTCCTAAAAAATTGAAAGTTAGTCGTATAGTTTTGATATAACTAAAAATTAAAACTTTAGGAGTGGCTTTCATAAGGTAGTTAAGCGTTAGTTAATAGTATGCCTTCTTTTAACCTCACTTATCCATTCAACAAATAAAGCTAAAAACACACCTAAAAATAGTCCGCTTACCCCTGCAACTGCTACCATAAGTTTTTTCTTTGGCTTTACAGGTATATCAGAAACGTAGGGAGGATCTATTACTTCTACGTATATGTTTTCCTTTTGTTCTTCGAGTTTTGCTTTTTCATACATTTTCAACAGGGTTTCATACTTTGCCTGCAAGCCTTTAACTTTCATATATATCTGAGTGTATTCTGCTATTAATTCCGGAGCGACCTTCATACTGGGTATAGCGGACAAGGAGGATTCTGCATTTTCAAATTTAGACAATTGTTTCTCTATAGCGTTTAATTGTTCTTTAAGAGCTAGAATACGAGGACTCGATGGAGAGAGTATGCTCTCGAGCTTCCTTAGTTCCACCTGTAATGCTATTTTTCGGGATAATAATTTTGAATATAGCTCAAAAGCACCCTTTACTTGCTCCTGAGGAACTATTACTTTAGCTTTCCTTTGGAAATTCGCCAAATTGTCCAGAGCTTGTTTTAGTTCCCTTTCCGTATTTATCAATTGTTTTTCTAAGAAAATTCTATTCACTTTTGCTACTGTCAGAGCTTTTTCCTCAAGAATTTTTTGAAGTTCATTTATATAGGCTTCGGCGATTTTCTTTGCTATTTCAGGGTCTTTATACTCTACCTTAATACTTATAGTACCGGTTTTTCTATCTTGTGTAATGTTTACAATATTTTTTAATAATGCATTTGCTATAATTTCGGGTTTTCTTCCTTCAGGAATTTCTTTTAATAAAACAGGAATAAGATTTAAGTCTTCAATGACTCTATCTCTAATGGTTCTGCTTTTTAATATAGCTAAAATCTTAGAGGATATATATTCACCACCTGTAGGTATCCCTAAAAATTGACTTGCTAATTGAGATAAATCGCCTGCGGGATTAGAGGATACAGGTATTATCGTTGTTTCCGCCCTGTAAATGGGAGTCATTATAAATCCTAGAATACCTGCGAATATCGTAAGTGTTAAAAAAGTGCCAAATATAATTTTCCATCTTTTCTTTAACCTCAACCATAACTCATATAAGTCTATTTCATCTTCCTCTATTAGTATTTCCTCCCTTTTATCTTTTTCCATTAAAACCTCCAGCTTATACTTGTTCCGATAGTTATAAATGTTTTATTTTCATTAATTATATTAAACTGTACCGGAGAAGAATTTGAATCATAATTCTTTGTGAAATCAAACCTGAGTAAACCTTCAAGTATTAAATTTTTGTATCTTTTTTCACCTGCCAAGCTCACATAATATCTTTCCATAAATTTCTCGCTCTCAAAAGCAGGTTGCTTATAGTATCCCAATTTATACTCTATAGAGAGTTTATCGTTTAAAAATCTGCGATGTTTAAACATAAAATGTTCTAAGTTTTTACCGTAGGGGTGTCCCAAAGACATTCCTTTATAGGTATATCCCTCTACATTATACAGGTGATGGGTATAATGGTCTCGAGAGGTACGGGTATATTCAAAACGAATTATATCCTTTCTGGTTCTGACTAATATTCCGGCTACCGTTCCCTTATCTAAGAATTGGAAACCGAAAGGAGGTTTAAATTCCCCCTTATCTTCCTTTTGCCACCATGCGGTTATATCACTCCCGGAGTCCTGATAGTAAACCTTAAAGGTTTCTATGGATTTAAACCACTTATTTATGGGCAGATACAAGGATATATCAAGGGCACCGTAACCGTCACCATCGTACTTACCGTACGGTATGTTTTCTTCTGTTCCTATTATAAGTTTCGGATATTCAGTTAGTTTATATCCGGGCCTACCTTCGCCTCCGTACAAAGCTGTTCTTGTTGCTCCGATTTCTATGAAGTACCAGGGTTTCCATACAATCCTTAAGGCCAAAATATTCGGATTATCCCTGTCTTGCCTTTTCTCTCTGAGCCACCCTCTTACAAATACAAACTCCCAATCTCCAAAGAATTTCAAAGGTTCTTCCGTTTGAAATTTTATCATTGGAAAAGGTTCTGCATTGGAAGATAGCAATAGTGCGTATTCGCCGGGGCCGAGATGTACTGTATCTTTTCCAGCTTCAAAGGAAAATTTCCATATTTTAATCTTCCAGTATAATTTGTGAACCTGAGCTTTTGAACTTTGTTTATTGTTCAGAAATCTCCATTGGTAGTATATCACGCTTCTGTTGCCAAAGGAGATATATCCATCTAGAAATGTATACAAATTTAAGCCTTTTCTGAGCAATGTACCGCTTGAGTTTTCCACTGTAAAGTATTCTTCAGAAGTGTAGAAAAACTTAAACGTTATAGAATTTAAAGGTTTTATGAAAAATCCAGGACTGGATAAAGCATTTAAATATTCCTTTACCCATTCGGGTTTATCTGTAATTAAAAAAGCTTTCTTATAATTGTAAGGTCTTATAGATGTTATAAAGTATTTTGCATTTATTGAAGATTCAAGAACATCATAAATAAATTTATCTTCGGAATTAACATTCAATAGTGGGTGAGAAAACGAATAATTTAGCAAAAATATACTCGAAAATCCAGAAAAAACTAACTTTATAGCTTTACTCTTAAATCCTTTCATTAATTACAACCTCTTTGCTAATACTGCAGTGGATATTGCTTGGAAAATAATTTGTACCACATCTCTTATAAGAGGTCTCCATAGAACGGGTATTCTAAGCTTTGTCGGAACTACAATAGTATCTCCTTCCTCCAGAGGCATATTCACAAAATCCCTTCCGAAATAAAGTTTTCCATTACTCCATTCGAAGGATAGTAATTTATTGTAGCTTCTTCTCGATACCACTCTTCCATTTGCCTTTATAACGTATATGTTTTCTAAATCAGCATTCGGAGTTGTTCCTCCTACAAGTTCAAGATAATAGGATAAGGGTTTACCCTTAATGTATGGAAGGGATATTTGATTGTATACTTCTCCTAAAACCAATATGTAGTTGGGACGCGGTGGAATATATATATAATCTCCATCTTCTAACAATATGTTGCTTGGGCTATTTTTTAAATCTTCAAGCCTTTCTGGAATGTCTAACGCTATTCTACCCAGTCCTATTTTAGCTTTTTCCTTAATTATTCTGAGCAATTGTTTCTGCCTATTCAATGTAAGCTGTATAATCATTCTCTCTTCACTTGTTCCTCCAGCAGTACTAAAACCTTCATCGGCTTTAAGGAGTCCCTCCTCTAAGGCTGTTATAGCTATCTTTAAATGTTGTTCTTGTAATTCTTTTGCACTTCTCCTTATAAATATCAACCCTCTCGGATAAGCGTTTTCTGTAAATCCTCCTGCTTTCACTATAATGTCGTAGAGACGCATACCCTTTTCTATTCTGTAAATTCCCGGTTTTTTGACTTCACCCAGAATTGTTACAACTTTATCCTTTTCGGTAGGTTCTGTTCTCTTAATAAGAATTTTTGTCCCTGGGAAAAGGGTTATATTGTTCTTTCCTCTGGTGAATAAATCGTATAGGTAAACAACCTTTGCTTTTCTTTCTATCAAACCTGCTGAAGCTTCAGCTATTTCTTCTAAAATTCCTGGATTTCCTTCCGAAGATTCAAGTATATTTTTGTCATCTTTGAAATTTTTAACATCTCCTACGTAAACTAAAGCTTTTAGATTTCTATAATCATCTTTGAATTTAACTTCCCTCAAAGCATCCAATAGTGTTATTTCAGGGTAATAGGGTATTACTAAAGGATTTTCAACCTCTCCAGAAATCGTTATAGGAGAGTAAATCCATTTCGGATAAAAAACAACTACATCAAATGGCTTCAATTCTAAATCCTGCTTACCTTCGATTATGTATTTAGGAACGAAGTTTCTTACGGTTACTTTACCTGTGGATAAGTCTTTACGAATTAACTCTGCATAGTACAAATTGGTGTCCGGTAACAATTCTATAACATCAATTAAAGAGCTGAGATTTTTATAATGATTTACCGAATATTTTCCGGGGTATTTGATATGCCCTTTTACCTCCACGTAATTTTCTACCAATTCATAGAGTTCTTCGATAAATACAAAATCTCCATCTTTTAGTTTTTGCTGGAGGAATTTTGAATCTGTTAAATCTCCGTTATAAACTTTTAGTTCGTTATTTTCATATCTGAATAACTTTACCCCGTAGTTATAAGCTGAGAAAAGAACTCCTCCTGCTAATTCGATTAAATCACCTATTGTAGCATCTTTCGTAACTTCGTATATGGCAGGTCTTTTTACACTACCGGCTATTCCGACGGTAGGTCCTATTTCCTCTACAAATATAATATCGCCGTCCTTAAGCCTTATATTTATAGGCTCGCCTTTTATTAGCAATTTATAGAGGTCTATTCTTATCTTTTTACCTGAAGCTCTCCTTAGGAGTATATTTCTCAAGCTTCCGTTTTTAGATACTCCCCCTGCTGCAGCAAGAGCTTCTATCACTGTGTAGGTGCCTTGAGCTAATACAACTCCCGGTTTATTTACATATCCTGAAACATATACTGGAAACGTTCTCAATGCTCCTACTGAAACTTCTACTTTAAACCTGCGAAACTTTTTTGCTAAAAGCTTTTTAAGTTCTTTTTCAAAATCTTTTACCGTTTTTCCCCACGCATATACTATACCAACGTAAGGAATGAATAATTTTCCTTCCCTATCTATCTTTAATTTGTAATAACTTTCAAGACCAAGTACGTCTACAGGATCTCCCCAAAAGTATATTATCACTTCATCTCCGGGGCCTAAAATATAGTCATTCCCTACGGGAATAGGAGCTTTTAGTATTTCACCGACATTCTTAAAAATATCATATCCAAATTGTTTTAATTTTATTTTTTTATCTTTAATTTTTTCAAAAAATTTCTTTTCTATATATGAGTATTCTTCCGATTTTTCAGGATATCTATATATGTTTGGGAAAATACGTTCTCTTCCTTCAAAATATCTTTCTCCATATGGAGATATTTTATATTTTTCATATTGATCTACATTCAAATCATCCTGAATACTTTCGTTTATATACTTTTCATTTTTTAAATTATCGGTAATATTTATTAATTCTTGCCTTTTAAAATTTTCTACAGAGAATGATAAATCAATTACGGAGATATTTAATAATAAAATTGTCAATTTTATCAATATACCGAATAATAATTTGTTGATACTTAATTGTTTATCCATTATAACCCCTCACCAGAGTTTAAACAATAATTATATCAATCAGCAGCAAAGAAGAAATCGAGCTTCATAAACCTTGACAAGTTGATAATAGTATACTAAATTTACTTATAAGAAATCTTGTAAAGGAGGTGGGAGCGATGGAAAGGAGAGGAATGCTAGTTTGGAGACCTTTTGAAGAGTTGGAAAGAATCAGGAGAGATTTCGATAGACTTCTGGAAGAGTTCTTGCCTGTAAGAAGGGAAGCTCAAGTAGAAACATTGATTCCTCCTGTAGAAGTCTACGAAACCGATAAAGAAGTTGTAGTAAAAGTAGACCTTCCGGGTGTGAAGAAAGAAGATGTTGACATTACTGTCAAGGAAAACGCTATATCCATAAAGGCTGAAAGAAAAGAGGAAAAAGAAGAGAAGACAGAAAATGTCTACAGGGCGGAAAGATTCTACGGAGTAATAGAAAGGGTTATTCCCTTACCCGTTGAAGTAGACCCGGAAGGAGCTAAGGCGGAATACAAAGACGGTGTTCTAGAAATAAGGATACCTAAGGCTCAGGTAGAGAAGGAAAAGAAGATAAAACTCGCTTAGGAGGCAGTTATTCTCTCTATTTCTGCTCCCAATTTCTTTAGTTTTTCTTCGAGGTGTTCGTAGCCCCTATCGAGGTGATATATATCTCTGACTACTGTAGTACCTTCTGCTACCAGTCCTGCTAAGACTAAAGAGGCAGAGGCTCTAAGGTCGGTAGAGTATACTTCTGCACCGTATAGTTTCTTTACTCCTTCAACGAATGCCGTATTCCCTCTTACGGTAATGTTAGCTCCTAACCTGTTTAACTCCTGAGCATGCTGGAAACGATTTTCAAAGATGTTTTCCTTAATAACAGATTTTCCTTTTGCTAAGGAAAGTAGAGCCATGAACTGCGCTTGCATATCTGTGGGAAAACCGGGATACACTTCCGTTTCTATGTAGCATGGCTTTAAGCTTTCCTTTCTAAAAACTTTAAGACTTTCCCCATTTTCCTCTACTATCTCTCCCCCTATTTCTTTTACTTTCTCTATAATAGCCCCCAGGTGTGTTTTGTTTACTTTCCTTAGGATAATCTCTCCGTCAGTTAGTATACCTGCAACAATAAAGGTTCCCGCTTCTATTCTATCTGGAATGACAGAATGAGTGAATCCCTGCAACTTTTCTGTTCCCTTTATGTAAGCTTTTCTTTCCTGAACTGTGATTTGAACTCCCATTTTTTTCAAAACTTCTATGAGATCCATTACTTCCGGTTCTAATGCAATATTTTCGAGTATGCTTTCTTCGGGTACACTTGAAAGATAAAGCAACGCATTCTCTGTACCGGTTACGGTTATTAAGTCGAATTTAAAGTGAACACCTTTCTTTTTCTTAATACTTGCAAAAATGTATCCTTCCTTTATCCGTATTTGAGCTCCTGCAGTTTTAAAAAACTTTAGGTGCTGGTCTATGGGTCTGGCACCGATAGAACAACCGCCCGGAAGTCCAACAACCGCTTTTTGGAATCTTCCCAGAAGAGGGCCCATACTTAGAACTGAAGCCCTCATACTTCTGATAATTTCCTGATTTGTAATAAAGGCTTTTATGGAGGGCTTTACAAAAACCTTATCTCCAAAAGATTCTATATTTGCTCCGAGCTGAGTTAAAAGTTTTATTGTGTTTCTAACGTCGAGCAAATCCGGAACGTTTGTTATAAGGCAATCTTCTTCGGTCAGGATTGTTGCAAACAAAATAGGGAGGGAAGCGTTCTTAGCCCCGGAAATATAAACTTCTCCTACTAGAGGCCTCCCTCCGCGTATAACTAAATAATCATTGTAGGTAGATAATATGGTGCTCATTATCTTTCGGAATAATTATCTTAACAATATCGTAATCCCTAGCAAAAAAAATTAATATTCCATCATCATTTTCATAATCCACTATTTCCTTGTCGGAATAAATAATAATTATTTTGTCCTCTTTTTCCTCGACGCAAGGAAAAGTTATATTCTCACCACCACACATGTTATAGCTTCCTTAACTCCTTCTAATGAATGGATTTTATTTATTACCAATCTTCCCAGTTCATCTTGATTAGGAACTTCAACAAACACGATAATATCGTAGGGACCTGTAACTACATCCGCGGTTTTTACACCTTCGAAAGTTGACAGAGCTAACATTATCGAAGGGATTTCTCTAGGGTCTGCTTTTATCAAAATATAGGCTCTTATTGCATATTCCGATTCCAATTCCATTAGTTCAGTTATGGACATCGGATAGTTCTTTTCTTCTGGATTCATTCCTTACCTCCTCGCTAAATATTTTTAAGATTATATCCGCCACTTCTGGGTTTTTCTTCATTTCTCTAATAGCTCTATGTATTACTTTTCTAAAGTAGGGATTCTCTCGGAGACCGTCAACACTTTCCTTTAGTTTGAGAATTAGAGGTTCAATTTTTAGAGAGTTGTACCACATCATGAACTTTTTAACCTCATCCCATAGAATAATTTCACCCCTTTGGGCTTCTTTCATCCTCTCTTTGAGGTTTTCTTCTACCACTTGTTTCAGGTCATCTATATCGTAAAGAAAAACTCCCTCCACCTCTGAGACTTCCGGATCTACGTTTCTCGGAACGGCTATATCAATTACAAATTGAGGTTCGTAATCTCTTCTCTTAATAGCCTCTTCAAAATCTTTTTTGTTAAGAATGTAATTTTTAGCTCCTGTTGAAACTATAACTATATCCATTAAAGGAAGATATTCCTTTAGATTCTCAAACCTAAGGGCATTTCCACCTAACTCGCGTGCCAGTTTTAAAGCTTTTTCATACGTTCTATTTGTTATATGAAGCTCAGCTCCGAAACGTTTCAGGTAATTGGCTGCGAGTTCTCCCATTTCTCCCGCACCGATGAGCAGAACCTTTGCATTTTTAAGGTCTCCAAAGATTTTCTTTGCCAGTTCTACGGCAGCGTAACTTACCGACACTGCGCTTTTACTTATTCCCGTTTCCGTTCTTACCCTTTTTGAAGCTCTAAGAGCTTTTTCGTATACCCTGTTTAAGATTTTTCCTACAGTATCAACCTCTTTAGCTATTCGATAGGCTTCTTTAAATTGAGCTACTATCTGAGGTTCTCCGATAACCATGGAATCTAAACTAGAGGAGACTTTGAATATATGAAAAACCGCTTCTTCACCCTTCTTTTTAAAGAAATACTTCTTTATATCGGGATTTAAGTTTTTTAAAGTTAGAAGTTTATCTATGAGTGATTCTGAATTATCTATAAAGTTGTAAGTGTAAACTTCTACCCTGTTGCATGTTGAAAGTAATATTACTTCTTCAACAGGAGTTTCTCTCTTGAGAATAGGTAGAATCGTAGCTATTTCTTCTTGAGAACAAGCAAGCTTCTCTCTAACTTCAACGGGGGCAACCTTGAAGTTTACCCCCACAACAAATATTTCTCCCATCAAGTTAAATTATATTTCCTGGTAGTAAAATAATGGACATGCTACTCAAAATTTTGACATTTTTCATAATTTTCCTGACTGCGTGTTCTCAGAAACCTACTGTAAGCGATATCTTAGATAAAGATAAAGCTTAAGTCTTTAGAAAAAGCTCAGTTGAAATTTATAAGAGACTTCTACGATTTGTTGTAGGTTTTTGGAATTTTCAATATCCCTTTATAAAATCTTGACAAATAGAAGTTGAGATTGTATCCTAATTTCAGAAGGAGGTAAATGGATGCTTACAAACAATGAAATAAAGGTAGGAACTGAATTTGTAGTCTTAGGGTTTGAAAATGAGGATAGTCCTGTAGTAGCTAAATTAAAATCCATGGGATTGAGAAAAGGAAAGAGGGTTAGAGTGCTTATGAGAAACGGTAGAGTATACCTTTTGAAGTTGGATAATACGAGGTTGGTAATTGATAAAGAACTATTAAGTAAAGTTAAAAAGGAGGTGTGCTAATTGTCTTTTTTGACGCTGCGAGTCCACCTGTTCATAAACACGTTATAGAAGATATTGAACATAGATTTCATTTTCTGAGTACTGCTGTATATCAAACCTCTAAGTATGGAGGAGGAGTTTACAATACAAATCACCTGATATACGAAGTGAATAACAGGAGGTTAGGATTCTTTATAAACTTTTCTCCTTCATTGGGAAACGGTATTAACAAAAAGATGCAAGAAAGAAATTTTTCCTCTCTTCCTTCAGCTGATGACCTTGAAGGTTCCGTAAGGAATATAAACGGAAATGAAAGAGACTATCTCTTAGAGGCATTTGTAAAGTTAGCTCGTGAGAATGTGGAATTAATAGTGGGACTGGTTGATACTACGGTATTCTTTGATACAAATAGATTTGCAAACGATGAAGTAAATCAGTTCTTGAACACTGATTTGGTTAATAACCCTCTGAGTTTATTGCCTTCGTATAACATCGGAATGATATTGAATTTCAATTATAGTATCTTTAAGGTTTCCAGCGCTATAGTTGATGGTAAACCTGATGCTGAAACAGTTTATCTGTTAGAAGTCGGGATATTGGAAGAAAATTACAATCTATCTCTTCATTATTTTCATGCTCCTTTTAATGAACTTAAGGGTTTAGGTGTTTCCGGTGATTATAGTTTTAATAACCTCGGATTTTTCTTTAGGTGGGGGATTAATTCTTCCGACGAATACGCATATTTTATAAGCGGGGGAATAACTTATAACGTGAGTAAACATACCTTCGGAATGGGGTTTGCCCATAGAAAGGGTAATGAGTTTGCGGATGTAAATGTGGGAGAAGCCTATTACAGATATAGACTGCTTACGAATTTACATTTAACACTTGATTATCAATATATAGATGAAGTGGAAAATACATACGTGGTAGGAATTAGGGTACACTTTGAGTATTGAGGGTGGGAATATGAAGAAAATAACTGTCGCAGTTGCCGGAAATCCGAATGTGGGAAAGACCACTATACTTAACGCAATTGCCGGGACTTCTCTTAAGGTGGGAAATTGGCCGGGAGTTACCGTTGAGAAAAAGGAAGCATACGTAAACTTTGGAGATTACACGATACACTTTGTAGACTTACCCGGAATATATACTCTCGAACCTATATCCGAGGATGAAAAAATAGCGGTTGAGTTTCTGGAAAGTGAAGATGTAGACGTTATTCTAAACGTTATCGATTCTACAAATCTTGAAAGGAATCTCCTGCTGACGGTTCAGCTTCTTGAATTTGAAAAGCCTACAGTGCTTGCTCTTAACCTATACGATGAAGCTCAAAGTTTGGGTATAGAGATAGATACGGAAAAACTCTCTAAATTGTTGAATGTCAAAACTATTAAGACTGTAGGTAGAAAAGGTTTAGGGATTGAAAACATATTGCCCGCAATAGTGGAAGTTTATGAGAATAACCAAAGACCTAATATAAAGTATTCGGAAGAGTTTGAAAGGTATATACGTAAAGTTTCAGAAAAGTACGAGAATTCACATGAGAATAGGTTTTCCAAACATGAGTTAATAAAACTTTTCCTTCAAGACCCTGAACTTTTAAAGGAGTTTGAAAGAGAATTTCATAGAAATTTCAAGGAATTTATCGATGAAGAGAGATATGCCTTTGCTCACGGCGTTTATGAAGAAGTAATAAATAAGAAAAATTTTTCTTCGAGAAATCTAACAGATTTGCTTGACAACTTTCTTCTGCATCCGATTGTTGGAGTTGTTGCCTTTGTAATAATAATGTTTTTCCTTTTTAAAGTAGCTTTCGATTTTTCTTCGCCCTTTATAGACTGGATTGATGGGTTTTTTAACGACTTCTTGAGTCCTCTTGTGATGTATTATTTGGCTGATTTAGGAGCTCCACAGTGGCTCGTTAAATTTTTCTCCGAAGCGGTAATTGGAGGTGTTGGTTTTGTACTCACTTTTATACCTTTAATATTTACCCTTTACCTACTGATAACCTTCCTTGAAATGTCGGGTTATATTCCGAGAGTTGCGTTTCTTATGGATAAATTGCTTCACAGATTTGGACTTCACGGTAAAAGTATTATCCCTCTACTTCTTGCTCTCGGGTGTAATGTTCCTGCAATAGTTGCTACGAGAACTATGGAAACCACACGGGAGAAGCTAATCGTAATAGCGATGATACCCTTTATAAGCTGTCCTGCAAGATTAGTGGTGTTTTCCTTTTTTACCCTTGTATTTTTTCCCGAAAACGCAGCCCTGATAATAACACTCCTTTATTTACTCGGTATATCCGTTGCATTGTTTACCGCTTTCATTCTAAGAAAGACTTTTGCTAAAGGAGAAGCTTTTCATTTTGTAATAGAACTTCCTCCTTATAGGCTCCCTTCTATGAGAACGCTTTTAAACATATCTTGGCTTCACGTTAAGGATTTTATATACAGAGCTGGGACACTGATATTTGGTGCTTCAATACTGGTCTGGGCACTTCTGAACTTCCCTCCGGGTGTGAAAAATACAAAAGACAGTGTTGCAGCCCAGGTGGGAAAAGCCCTTGTGCCTGTATTTGAACCGATGGGTATAGATGACTGGAGAGCTACTACGTCTTTAATTCCCGCATTTCTCGCGAGGGAGATAGTACTCAGTTCTATGGGGGTAATATATACTTCAACCCAAACATTTGAAGAAAACAAGGACTTTAAACCAATGGATGAATTAAAAAATCAGGTTGTATCCCTTGGAGAAGCTATGAGAGATGCTATTATTTCCGTTTTCTCTTTAAAAATTCAAGCATTTCAGGTAGAAGAGGAGCAGGGAGAATTAAGAAGATTGATAAAAAATAGCTTCAATAGTGCCTCTGCACTTGCCTTTATGATTTTTATACTGATATACACGTCTTGTCTTGGAACTTACGCAACAATGGCAAAAGAAATAGGGTACGGAAGGGCAACCCTCTTTCTGGTTTACAGCTTCGGAGTTGCCTGGATTGCGGGAACATTAGTTTATAACCTTCTGACTTAATCCTTTTTTTCCTCTTCCTTCTTCTTGTAGTCAGGTTGATAGGCTATTATGGCTTCTTTGGTGAAGGTGATTTTGGTGTTGGCATCAACCTTCAGAGTTATAGTTCTATCCCCGATATCCACCACCGTCCCCCATATCCCTGAAGATGTAACAACTCTGTCACCTTTCTTTAAGCTTTCGAGAAACTTACGGTGTCTCTCCCTTTCCTTTTTCTGAGGCCTAATGATTAGAAAATAGAACATCAAGAATATAGCTACGAGAAAGATTATTTGAAACAAAAGTGCACCTGTGGGACTGTGTTGTTCCATTTCTCTACCTCCTTTGAAACGGAGAAATTATTATAACTTGCTTTAAAATGAATTCTATTATGAGAAAACTTTTAAATGTATTCCTGTTTTTTTTAGCGTGTAAGAAG
>QNXQ01000092.1 GCA_003978875.1 Aquifex sp.
TCTGAAGGTTGCTAAAATACTTGGACTTGCACAAGACCCGGATAGCAGGTTCCTTATACCGGCTGAAGACAGCGGTTCTAACATAGTTTCCAACAAACCTGGTGTATTCATAGCTGGAGCTTGTAAAGGACCTATAGACATAGAATCTTCTCTTGCTGAAGGTGAAGCTGCAGGTGCAGAAGCTGCAACATTTTTAGGAGCGAAGGTTAGCGTATGAGTGAGAAGCAACAAAAGGGCGGCTTTAAGGCCGCCTCTCTTGATGAAGCTCTTATTCGTGATTACCTGATAAAGATACTAAGTGAAGGAGAGGAATTTTTACAGGATTTTTATCAGGATGTAAAGGCAAAAAGCGAGTTATTCGAAAAAAAACTTTCAAAGGATAGCATAAAAAAACTCACCGAAAAAGATTTGGAGACGATACTTGACAAGATATTCGCATCACGCAGAAAGAAAAAGAGAATTATCGAAGAGACAGGAGTATCAAACTTAAAGGAAGCTATTAAAAAACTTCTATACGGCGAAGATAGTGGATTTCTCGGTTTTGGTAAAAAGGAAGATACGAGAACCTGGGAGGAGAAAGTCGAAGAATTTGCGAGAAGTATAAGGGGTGTAGATAAAAGAGCTGCTAAAGACATAGCTGCGGAACTTCTACACTTCACTTTTCCCGATAAGTATATCCTTTGGACTTCTTGGATTTGGGACCCTGAAACGGAAACAGGAGCAATAGTGTTCCTCAAAGAGGAATCTCCTACAGGTGGGAAAGGAAGAAAAATGTACGGAGAGACCTATGACCAGTTTGAACAAGTTTATAAGCAGATAATGGAAAAACTCCACGAGTTCGGAGTCAAAGTAAAGGATTATTTATTCGTGGACATATTTCTGGCAATGATTTATGCGACTTATGTGGATTATATGACTCTTTCGACTATGCACAGTGCTAAGGGATTTTTCCCTCCCGCCGGTGTTATGGCGAGGAGGCTGTTGGGAGTTCACGCTCCCATACTTTACACTGATGTTGAATCATCTTGAGGAGGTGTAGGAGATGGCTATTCACGAGCGGTCTCTTGTAGAACCGGAGAGAATTTTAAGAAAGGATAGATTAGTTATAGACGGTGTTGATGTTTCTGGTGATTGGAACTTAATTATCCTTCCCAGAGTTATAGAAGATTACGACTTATCTCTCTTAGATGAAATTCTCCAGCAACCTGAAGGTAAAACTATACTCCAATGCTATCAATGTTCCTACTGTACAGCATCTTGTCCTGTTCACAATTACTGGGATGAAAGGTACAATCCAAGACACTTTATCTATCTCGCAAGATTGGGAATGGTAGATGAACTCCAGAAAAGAGCAGATGTAATGTGGAGATGTGTATCTTGCCACAAATGCACCCACAGATGTCCCAAAGGAGTTCTCGTTGAAGAAGTTCTAAAAGCTATTCTCAGGGTATTGGCAAAAAGAGGATTGATAGAGGAGTATCCTTCTAAGAAGTTCGATAAATTCTTCCTGGAGCAAGTTGTTGAGTATGGAAGAATTGAAGACGGGGAATTGCTCTTCGGATGGATAGAAAAGCAAGGATATAAGGTATTTAAAGACCCTATACTTAAAAAGCCTATTCCTCTATTCGGTGATATTCCCGAGTGGCTAAAAACTCTAGCTGTTAAACCTATTAAAAATATGAATATAGACTTTCTTATACTTAATGCGAAACACATGCTAATCCATCCGAAAACTAAGAACTGGGGCAAGATGAAACAAGTCCTCAGAAAGGTTCTTCAAGAAGAAGGTGTAGAACTTCATTAATTGATTTAAGGAGGTCAAAAGATGGCAGTACCTGTACAATTTAGAAAACCGCCTTTAGGTGGTATCGGAAAGAAGGTTGCGTATTATCCCGGATGTTCACTTGAAGGTGCTGCAAGGGCTTACGATGTTTCAACAAGGATAGTTGCGAAAGAGCTTGGACTGGAACTGGACTATTTGGAAGACTACAACTGTTGCGGTGCAATGGAAACAAAGAACGTAACCTTCTGGGGAACAATGCTTCTCAATGCGAGAAACATGTCTCTCGCAAGACAGCAGGGACACAGTGTAATAGTAGCTCCCTGTAACGGATGTTCATTCTCGCTTCAAAGGGCAGAATACTTCCTCGAAACGGATAAAAATACACTGGATAGAATAAATCAACTTCTCCAAGAAGCTGGAGAAAAACCCTTAGATACAGTTCCTCACACTTACCATATACTTGAATGGTTTTATCACGAAGCAGGTCCTGAAAAAGTAAAGGAAAAAACGAGAAAACCTTTAAGAGGTCTTAAGGTTGCTAATTACTACGGTTGCCTCTACACAAGACCTCACTTCTATTCAAGGACTTATTCCCACCTAGCACCTGAAAACGAAGAACAAGACAGACCGAGAAAGAGAGAAACCGCAGATGACGATGAACATCCCTACTATATGGAAGCACTCCTTGAAGCTGCAGGAGCAACTTCCGTTGAAATAGAACCAATGCATACACAATGTTGTGGAGGACCTCACTCACTCTCCGACGAGGAAGTTTCCGAAAAATTTGTAATGATGATACTTCAAACTGCTAAGAGAAATGGAGCTGACATAATAGCTACTGAATGTCCATTATGTCATGCGTCTTTAGAGATGTACAGACACAGACTTATGCTTAAAGGTGTACCCGATGTAGATGTTCCTGCTGCATACTTTACACAACTTCTGGGACTTGCTTTCGGATACAGTGCTAACGACGTAAAGCTGAAAGATAACCTCTCCGATCCTCTACCCGTACTTAAAAAGCTTGGGCTTGCATAACCCTTCGCCCGCTTTTGCGGGCTTTTTTAATAAAAAAAGCTAATGAAAATATAAATAGGGGTAAAGGCAAATGCTTGAAAAGGAAATGAAAATAGTAATACTGATGACAAGCGGTCCCAAAACTCCTTGGAGATGTGCTACACCCTTTTACATAGCTACCCTTATGGCTGCTCAAGAGGCGGATGTGGAAATTTTCTTCAATATGGATGGTACAAATCTTATAAAGAAGGGAGTTGCTGAAAAAATATGCCCTTCTTTGGAAGGTAACTGCTTTTCTGCAAACGGACAAAAGCCTAAAACCGTTTATGATTTTATGAAAGATGCTAAGCTTGCAGGTGTTAAGTTTTTTTCATGTAAGCAGGCTATAGATTCCATGGGACTTACAGAAGAAGATTTGATACCTGAAATTGACGGTATAGTGCCGGCAAGTGAGTTTGCTATCAGGGCTATGATGGCGGATAAGCTTATTACCTTTTAATCTTCGAATAAATTTAAGGGAGGTGTGAAATGGCGGAAGTTAACGGATGTCCTCTTCCAGAGGATAGACTCTATTACATTAATCCTGATAAGAATGCTTTCATCTGGGCAAAAGATGAGGGAGATGGAACGTTTACCATCGGACTTACTTCCGTAGCCGCCGCAATGGCAGGAAGACTTGTTGCTTACACACCCAAGAAAGTAGGAAAAGCTGTAAAGAAGGACAAAAGTATTGCAACTATCGAAAGCGGAAAGTGGGTTGGACCTGTACCCGCACCTTTTGAGGGTGAAATCGTAGAAGTTAACGAAGCTCTTAAAGGTAATCCCGCACTCGCAAATGATGACCCTTATGGGCAAGGATGGATAGCTAAGGTAAAACCCGCAGATCCCGAAGCTGCAAAAGCTGAACTTGTAGATGCGGCTAAAGCTGCAGAACTTCTCCAACCCATAGTACAAGAAAAAGGAGTAAAGTGCGGTTAATCGCTTTCTTTTCCTTTTTATATCCCTTTTGGGAGCAAGACAATGAATATAATCGATGCTATAGAGGAACTTGATGTTGAATTAAAAGAGGAATTGGTAGAGAAACTTTCTGAAGGTTATGAAATAAGAAAAAGAAATTTTGGAAATAAAATTTTCTTTTACTCTCCCGGTTTTAAACACTACGAAGTTGAAGATTTTTCTGTAAATTCACCTCCGAAGTTTGTGGATATATCGGTTACCGGAAGAAACTGTGAACTTATGTGTGATCACTGTGCATCAAAAATTTTGTGGCACATGATTCCCGCAACAACTCCAGAGGAACTCGTAAAAGTAGGACAAGAGCTTAAGGCTAAGGGAATAGAAGGAGTTTTAATCTCCGGGGGCTCCGATAAAAACGGATACGTACCACTTTGGGACTTCTTTGACGCTATGAAATACTTAAAGGAGGAACTCGGTTTTCTCCTTACATGTCATGTGGGTCTTGTAGACGAAAAATACGTTGAAGGTTTAAAATACGCCGGAGTTGATGCGGTACTGCTCGACATAATAGGAGATAACGATACAATAGCTCAGGTTTATAAACTCCCTCATAAAACTACGGAAGATTATGATTACTCTCTAAAACTACTCAAGGATGCAGGACTAAGAATAGTACCACACGTAATAATAGGGCTTCACTACGGAAAGATAAAAGGAGAATTCAGAGCAATAGATATGATAGCAAAATACAATCCCGATGCCCTTGTATTGGTAGTAATAATGCCCTATTACGGAAAGGCAAAATTTCAACTGCTTCCACCTCCCAAGACAGAAGAAACTGCGGAGGTAATACTTTACGCTAGGAAACAGGTTCAAAATGCTCCTGTGGTTATAGGATGTGCAAGACCGGCAGGAGCGGAAAGGATTAAACTCGATGCGTACGCAGTTATTGCAGGAGTGAACGGAATAGCTTTTCCCGCAGAAGGTATAGTCACTTATTCAAAAGCTTTAGGTCTAGAACCCATCGTGTCGCCAAACTGTTGTTCCACAGTTTACTCTATGGTATTTCAAACTATGAATTCTTGACGAGAATACCTTTTAATATATTGTGTCATGAAGCTTGGGAT
This sequence comes from Aquifex sp., assembly GCA_003978875.1. Taxonomy (GTDB): domain Bacteria; phylum Aquificota; class Aquificia; order Aquificales; family Aquificaceae; genus Aquifex. The sequence goes on from QNXQ01000092.1 coordinate 4,885, forward strand.
TCTGGGTTCAACCGGTTCAATAGGCTCTCAAACTCTTGAAGTTTACGAGAAATTCAAAGAAGAGATAGAGCTGGTAGGAATTTTAGCAAATAGGGCATCGGATAAACTTCTTCAGCAGGCTCAAAAATATAAACCAAAATATGTAGTTTCCTATCAGGAACCTACCAAAGATTGGCTTGAAGCGCTGCCAAAAGAGTCTACGTATCTTCATGGAGATGAGGGATTAAAGACAATTATCGCTGAATCTGATAAGTTGATGAACGCGGTTTCCGGAATTTACGGAATAAAACCCGCGTACGAAATACTGAAAGCCGGAAAAATTTTGCTGGCTTCCAATAAAGAATCGATTATATGCTTAGGTGAGTTTATTAAAAAACACAGAAATAAGGTTATTCCCGTAGATAGTGAACATAACGCCCTTTTCCAGCTTTTGAACGCCCACAACATGAGTGAGATAAAGTACGTTTATTTGACCGCCTCGGGAGGGCCTTTTAAGGATAAATCTCTCGATGAACTGAAAGATGTAAGCGTAGAGGAAGCGTTAAAACATCCCAGATGGAATATGGGAGCAAAAATAACTGTTGATTCCGCAACACTTATGAATAAAGGTTTTGAAATGCTTGAGGCTTCTTACCTTTTCAATCTTCCGCTGGATATAATAAAGGTAGTCATACACCCGCAGAGCGTTGTCCACGGGATTATTGAACTAAAAGACAACAGCTTCATAATGCATACTTCCCAGACCGATATGAAGATACCAATTCTTTACTCCCTTTTTTATCCAGAGAGAAAAGAATATCCTTTCAAGAAGGTATCTTTAATAGAGTTTTCTCCCATTACCTTTGAGAAGGTAGATACGAGTAAGTTTAAAGCTCTTGACTTAGCAAAGTGGGCAGGTTTTATGGGTGGAGTTTACGTCCCTGTCCTTGTAGGAGCCGATGAAGAAGCGGTAAGCCTATTCCTCGAGAGAAAAATATCTTTCCTCGATATAGCCGATTTAATAGAGGAAACCTTAAGTGAGGTAAATATCCGAGACCCTGAAAATGTTGAGGAAATACTCGAAGCGGTAGAATGGGGAAGAAAAAAAGTCAGGGAGCTTTACGAGAAAAAATTTGCAAATAAAGTATAGATAAAATTCCCCAGATTGCAGAGGAAAAGAGCAAAAAGTTATGAGCTAAAAATCCTATCTTTAATCCTTCCTTTATTTCAATACCGGTAATTTTCAAAGGAATGAGAAAACCGGCTTCATAAGTTCCATATCCCATAAAACCATGAATCGGAAGCACTGAAGAAAGCTCTCCCCCTAAAAATCCCAGGATATAAATGAATAAGTCTAAATTCGATACGGAAGATACTATTAAGTAGGTAGACGCTGCTTTCAAAAAGAAAGATACAACCGATATAGAGAAAAGGAGGAATGAAAGTTTTGGAGAAAATTCCCTGATTAGAAAATTCTTTATTTCTTTAAATTTCCAAAATTCTGGAATAAGGAAAATTACCTTTTGAAAGAAAGGGCTAAAAATAATAAGCAATACTAGGAAAGATAAAGCTTGAGATATTCCGAATTTCACCCAGAGATAACTGAAAAAAACTACGGTGAGCAAACCCATCATGTCGTAAATCCTGCCGATGATAAAACCCCAGAAAGAGTATTTGAGTTCTATACTCAGCCTTTTAGTGTAGTAAAACCAGCTAAGTTCACCGCTTCTTGCGGGCAGTACATTATTTAAAAATAGGTTTGCAGAGTTAAGAAAAAAACTTTCCTTAAAGGGAATTTTTAACAAAATACTCCACTTCAAACTACGCGTAATTTGACTAAGTGTATACAAAAGAAAGGCTGAAAAGAATGTAAGTAAATCTATTTTTTTGAGGTCTTGTATTAGTTCGTGAAAGGGTAAAAAGTAAAAAACTAATGCAATGAATAGAAAGCTTAAAAGGAGAGAAGCTATAGTTCTTTTCAATCTTCCTTTGGCGGAACGTCGTGTATTACTATAGGCTTACCTGCCCATTCGGAGAGTATATTTATAGCAACTTGAACTCCGCTACCTGCAGCTGCGGTATACATAGAACTTAATCCCGCAAGTAATCCCGCAACATACAGGCCATCTCTTACCTTGTAATCTCCATCGTGTTTTATCATCACTCTTCCAGGCTTAGGAGATTTGGGATTATCAATTACCTCTATTCCTTCACATTCTATTTCGAACTTATGGAATCCGGAAGCCAGAACTACATAATCCGCTTCGTAAACATTACCGCTTTTAGTATGAACTTTAAAATTACCCTTATCTCCTTCAACTTTTACAACTGTATCTTCCATAAACTCAACGTTTTTACTGAGAGATTCTATCTGCTCTCTTATTTGTTTTAAAAGCTCCGTTCCAATGGTACCTATCGGAACACCCGGTACGTTGTTGAGCATTGCTTTATTGAGATCCGATTTTCCATCGTCTATAACTAAGAATTTTCTTCCTTCAGCCCATTGCCACCCTCTTCCCTGTGAAGAGGCAAATGTTAAAGCACAACCGAGTCCTGCTGGACCGCCGCCTACAATGATTACGTCGTATCTCATAGGATAAATTATAGTGAATACTAACCCTTTTCGAAGCACTTCCTAAAAATCTCTTTAATACCCAGAAATGCAAGCAGGGAAGTTCCAACAATCCCCGAGAATAAAAGTGTGTAAAGTATGACCACTTGAAATAAAATGGCTTTCAATGGACTCACTCCTGCAACAAGCATACCTACTGCTACACCGGGAATATGCACCAATCCCGCAGACTTTAGCCAATTTAACTTAGGAATTAATGCCATTTTGATACTGTCTCTTATTACATCAATCAGTGCGTATCTCAATGTAGCTCCCAGAGCTACCTTCGCTTCTATTTCTTCTTTTCTGTTCCTTATCTCCGCTTTTATTCTGTCGTAAAAAAGGGATAAACTGTTCAAAGTATTTCCGATTATAAGCCCTCCGAAAGGAATAAGTTCGTAGGGAACCGTTTTCAAGACTTTTGTAAATATGAGAAAAAGTATAGGTAATGCATAACTTAAGGTTATAGATAAGTAAACCACAGGAAAAAGCCTTACGCTCTTACTTCTTTCGGTGAATATCAAAGATGCAACGAGCGTCATAAAGGCAAATACTAAAAACTGTTTTTCGATTTCCGGAAACTTAAATATGTATTTGAGGATATAAGCCAGAATAAGGAGCTGAAGGAGTGTTCTCAGAGAAGACAAAAATATATCCTTTTCTATGCCTAAACCTTCAACGTAAGAGATTATCAAAGCAAATAGGACTAACAAATAAGCGTTTAGGTATATCCAGCTGTCCCAATTTTCCATAAGGAAGGATTATATAACCGACGAGTTTTACTTACTAAAAGGCTATACTTAAAACAAGATGGATATACTAAGAGAATTTTTGAGGGGATACGGAGAGGAATTCAGGAAGAAATTGAAAACCCCTGTGGACAGGTATGTTGAAAATGATGAGGAAATTTTAAAGGTTGCAGATGCTTTTTACAATCAACTTTTTAAAGAAAAAATCCACAAAGATTTCTTCTACAATTTAGCCCTCAGCTATGCGAACAGAGGTAAAAACATAAAACCTGTAATATCCAGTGTCCTTCTTACAACTCTTAGGGATTTTTTAGATTATTTGGTTAAGACAAAAGAGGAACTAAACCGTTCTGATGTAGATATACTTAAAAAACTTTTTAATACTATAGAAGAAGTTCTTGAAGCGGTGGAAAAAGCTTACACCGAATACTTCCAAACTATTAATAAAGAACTCCAGAAAGTAAAACAGATGGAAGAAAAAGAAAGGAAATTCATGCTAAAGGAAGTAGAACTTATAAAACTAAAGGAAGAAAGTGTTCTATTCGTGTTTTCCTATAAAGAGCTTCCAATATACTGTAAAGGGAAGATAAAAGACCTGAACGATGATATTGTGGAGATAGAATTCATAGAAAGATGTTTGGCTCTACCAGTTTTAAATATCGGAGATTTCTTTTATGCAAAATCTGAAAATCTGACAAATCCTGTGAAACTTGAGGTAATGAAAAGGGAAGAAAAAACTATTCTTGCAAGAGCCATCAGTTATGAAGAAGTATTTATAGAAAAGAGAGAACATGTAAGGGTTCAACCCGAAAAACCCATTCCGCTTTATATACTCGAGAAAAATATAGTAGGGGAGATGCTCGATATATCCATAGGGGGAATAGGCATATTCTTACAGGCTAAGGTAGTGGAACCCAATGAGATAGTTACATTGGAATTCAACATAAAAGATAAGGATATAAAGGTCAAAGGTGAATGCAGGTATATTGTTGCATACGACCACGGGTATCGTGCCGGATTTAAGTTCGTCGACCTTTCTCCTCAACATGAGTCCTTAATAGGTCAATACGTTATGGAAAGACAGTTCCAAATTCTTAAGGAGCTGAGGGCCTTAGCTTCATGAAAGGTAAAGAACTCTGGATAATCTTAGCGGTTGTTCTTATCCTCTCCGCAATAATAATTCCGATACCTGCCTTTTTGCTGGATTTGCTCCTTACATTATCTATAACTTTTTCTTTGAGTGTTTTACTCTTAACTTTCTTCATTAAAAACCCTCTTGAGTTTTCTTCTTTTCCATCAATACTGCTTTTAGGAACACTTATGAGATTATCCCTCAACATAGCTGCTGCCCGTAGAATCTTGCTTCACGGTCATGATGGGACACACGCTGCGGGAAAAGTGATAGAGGCCTTCGGTAAACTCGTGGCGGGAGGTGACATAGTAGTCGGTCTGATAATCTTCTTAATCTTTATAGTAATAAACTTCATCGTAATTACGAAAGGTGCGGAAAGAATTTCCGAGGTTGCCGCGAGGTTTACTCTGGATGCTCTTCCCGGAAAACAGATGGCAATAGACGCAGACCTGAACGCAGGACTGATTACCGAGGAGGAAGCCAAAAGGAGAAGAAAGGAACTTGAGAGAGAATCTTCTTTTTATGCCGCTATGGATGGAGCGAGTAAATTCATAAGGGGGGATGCTATTGCAGCACTCGTTATCCTCTTTCTCAGCTTAATAGGTGGATTAATCATAGGTATAGCCATAAGGGGTATGGATTTTACAACTGCCCTGAAAACTTACACAATTTTGTCTATAGGTGAAGGACTGGCTTCTCAGATTCCTGCCCTTTTGCTTTCTACTGCAGCTGGAGTACTTACCACAAAGATGTCCTCTCAAGAAAATCTCGGAGAGGCAATTACCGGAGAATTCTTCAAACAACCGAAAGCTTTACTTTTTTCTGCAGGGGTTCTCGGATTTATCGGACTGATTCCGGGACTTCCCACTCTTCCGTTTCTTATAATGGCGGGAACATTGACGGGTCTTTATTACTTTATTAATCAATCCTTGAAGGAAAAGGAACTTAAAGAACTTGAAGAACTTGCTAAAGAAAAGGTAAAGGAAAAAGAAGAAAAAGAGGAAGAAATAATTCCTCAACCAGACCCTATCACCCTTGAAATAGGGTATGCCCTAATACCTATGGTGGACGAAAGCCAGGGAGGAGAAATTCCTAAGAAGGTTAAAAATCTGAGAAAACAACTGGCAAAAGAGTACGGTGTGATTATTCCTTTAGTACATATAAGGGATAACCTAAGATTAAAACCTAACGAGTACAGAATACTTATAAAAGGAATAGAGATAGATAAGTACGAGCTAATGCCCGGACATTATCTTGCTGTAGACCTTGGCGGTGCAAGGGTAAAAATAGACGGAATAGAAACCTATGACCCTGCCTTTAAGATAAAAGCTTTTTGGATAACTGAGGACAAAAGGGAGGAAGCTCAGAGATTGGGATATATGGTAGTGGATGAGGATACAGTGTTAATTACCCATCTGTCGGAGATTATAAAAAGAAATCTCCACGAGCTCTTGACCAGAAACGAAGTAATGGAACTCGTAGAACTTCTCTCTAAAAAATACCCAAAAGTGGTAAAAGAAATAGTTCCCGACCAGGTTCCTATATCAGTACTTCATAGAGTTTTACAAAACCTTCTCAGGGAAGGTATACCCGTAAACGATTTGCTTACCATACTCGAGACTATTGCAGATTATATAGAACAGACAAAAGATCCGGATTTGCTCACGGAATACGTCAGACAGGCTCTTTCAAAAAGAATTACCCGCATGTATATGACCGATGGGACACTTTATGCAATAGCATTATCTCCGAAAGTCGAATCGAAACTCATTCATTTCCTTAAAGAAAATAGAGAGGATGAATTCATAGACTTTGTTTTAAACAAACTCCTTCCGAAAATAAAAAATGAAGTCGTAAAATTTACCCAATATCAGGCTATGCCGGTATTGCTCACGTCTGGAGAAGTTAGGCGGTTTATAAGAAGAACTATAGAGCCATACCTCTCGGAATTGGCGGTTCTATCTTATAATGAACTTGAAAAGCAGGTTAATATAAAAATATTAGGTATTATAGATGAAGATTGAAAAACTGGAAGTACAATCTATACAGGAAGCTATAGAGATACTTGAAAAGAAATACGGAGAGAATGCCGTAATACTCTCTTCAAGAATAATAAAGAAAAAAAGGTTTGGATTTCTCCCAATTTTCCCGAGAAAGATGCTTGAGGTAACCGTTGGAATTCAAGAAGAAGAAGATTTCAGAAAGGAACTCGAAAGGGAAAAAGAGTTGATGAAGGAAATAGAAAATCTCAAGAAAATAGTAAATGAACTTCTTAATAATAGCGGTAATAAAACTGAAACGGTTTACCAGAAGAAAGGAGATAAGTATTCACCTCGTGTGCGCAGAATATTTGAAAAATTAATAATAAAGAACATAAATAGAGAGATAGCGGAAAAGCTCATAGAAGAAGCATGCGGGTATGACTTGGATAACAAGATATACGACTTTAAAGATGAACCTTATAGGGCTATAAAGGAAAGTATAGAAAAAAATCTGAAAATTGAGGAAAACTTCTTAGAAAATCCACCTAAAGTTGTAGCCTTGGTTGGTCCCACAGGTGTAGGGAAAACTACCACGATAGCAAAACTTGCACACCTTTTTAAGAAAAACAAAAAAAAGGTCGGAATTATATCCCTGGATAGCTTCCGTATGGGCGCCTTTGAACAGCTTAAAGCTTTTGCTGAGATATTGGAAGTTCCCTTCAAACTGGCAGATTCCCCTCGTAGTTTCAACATACATCTACTTGAGATGGATGATAGGGATGTAATCCTGGTAGACACTGCAGGCCGGAGCCATTACGACGTAGTAAGACTAAAAGAATTAGAGGCTTACTTCAAGGTATCGGATATAAATACTTACCTCACAATAGCGGCCAACCTATCGGAACTTGTAATGTATGAAGCGATAATGCAGTTCGGAATGTTCTCCATAAAAGGATTGATTTTCACAAAACTGGATGAAACTCCTTATCCGGGAAGTATAATAAACGTAGCTTACAGAACCCAGTATCCTATACTGTGTTTTACCACCGGTCAAGCCCTTCCCGAGGATATAGTAATGGCAAATTACGATTATTTAGTCCGATTAATTTTAGAGGATGAGGATGAAGTTAGATCAGCAGTTGAGCTTGCTTAAACATAAAGTAGGAAAGGAAACTAAAACCAAATACATATCTATTTCCAGTGGTAAAGGTGGCGTAGGGAAAACTTTAATTGCTATTAATTTAGGAGAAATACTTTCCGAGAACGGAAAAAAGGTTTTGATATTTGACGGAGATTTGGGACTAAGCAATATTCATTTGATGTACGGAATATCTCCCACAAAGGATTTAGTGGATTTAGTTAAAGGGTACGCCACTATAGAAGAACTACCGGTAAAGGTAAATAAAAATCTGTATTTCATATCTGGCGGAAGCGGGTTTCAACAGCTTGCTGACATTCCTAAAACACAACTCAGCAGTATTATAATGAAGCTTCACGAATTTGCTGAGGAAAACTTTAACTACGTAATCATAGATACACCACCGGGTATTCATAAAACAACCATTATGCTCGCTTCGAGTGTGGACATACCTCTTATAATTACCACTCCTGAACCTACCGCAATAATGGATGCATACGCGCTTATCAAGGTAATAAATAAAGAAGAGGGAATAGATGATTTCTACGTTATAGTGAATAAGGCGGACAACTCCGCAGAGGCAAAAGCTGTCGTGGAAAGCTTAGAACTCCTTGCAATGAAGTACACAACGGCAAGGATAAATTACATAGGCTACCTTCACTATAGAAAGAATCTTATCAGAAGGATTATTGACCAAAATCCCATAGACAAAGCATTTAAGGAGGAGCTAAGGGAATCCATTTCCAATCTTGACTTTGAAGTCCAGGAAAGGGAGGGTTTTTGGAGTAAAATACTTAAAAAGCTGGGAATATGAAAAATCCTTACAAAGAGGGAATTGACAGAGAGGAACTTATTTTGCAATATCTTCCTTTGGTTAAAGGAATAGCTTACAACATAAAGAAACACTTGCCTGAGGATGTAGATGTAAGAGACCTCATAGGCTACGGAATAATAGGCTTGATAAAGGGTGTAGACAGATTAAATACCTCGGACAAAAGGAAGGTTGAAACTTACCTAAAGCTAAAGATTAAAGGTGCTATATACGATTATCTGAGGAGTCTCGATTTCGGGAGCAGACAAATAAGAGATAAGGAAAAGAAAATAAAAGAAACTCTGGAGAGGTTAAAAGAAAAATTAGGAAGAGAACCCACAGATGAGGAGATTGCAAGGGAATTAGGTATTTCCGTGGAAGAGTTGATGAAAATACTCAGAAAGATTTCTTTTTCTTACATTCTCAATTTAGAGGAAATTTTCAGAGAAAATGTAAGGGATTATTCAGAGCTAATTGCATCAAGGGAAGATGTAGAAGAAAAAATAATTAAAAAGGATTTTGAAGAAAGATTAAGAAAGGCTATTAGGGAGCTCCCTGAGAGAGAAAAGCTTGTTATACAACTAATTTTTTATGAAGAACTGCCTTTGAAAAAGGTTGCGGAAATTCTGAATACTTCCGTTTCCCGTGTAGCACAGATTAAAACAAGAGCCCTGCGGAGACTGAGGGAAAAACTACTCAGTTTCCAATGAATTCCTCAAACTTTTCCCTGTATTTATTGAACCAACTTTCCAACGATTTTGTATCGTAGCCGCCGTTTTTTCCAAAGGTAAGTTCAAATTCCTCAAATCCCATGCCTTCCAAAATGGCAAGGATGTAATATTTAACACCTATATCGTCCTCTGGGTCTAATTTATATAACGTCTTTAGTATTTCCAAAGCTTTATCGATTTCACCTATTTCCCAAAACATAATTCCCGTTTCAAGTATGGCCTTTATAATGTGCCTGTTAGTTTCATGCTTCCAGGAAAGTCTGTCAGGGAGTTTTCCATCATTTTCTTTGATGAGTTCCATGGCCTTTTGGTAGGCTTCGAGTAAAACCTCCTCAGCCTCTTTTATATGACCTTCATTTTCGAGAATTTCGGAAAGGTATATGTATGTCTCGAGATAATAAGGGTCTTCATCTATTAGCTTTTTTAATGAGGATATCAGAGCAGGAATATCATATCTGTATTCTTCCAAGACACTCTTGAGTTTTTGGGCTACCGGTCTTTCTTTGTCTATAAATTCTCGCATAATCAACTTAATAATTTAACAACTTCTTAAAATCATTTATATGAAGATTTTACTTAAAAAAGTTGCACAGGTAATTGAAGGAGAGGTGAAGGGAAATCCGCTTGAAGAGATAACAGGTATATCCACTCCTGAAAATCCTAAAGAGAATACAATAGTTTTTTGCAAAACAGATAAAGATATAGAAAAAGCTAAAGGAATAGCTAAGGCAATCGTTACGGAAAAGGATGTAGATGGAATTTCATATATAAAGGTTAAAGACGTTAGACTTGCTCTTGCAAAATTTTTGGAATACTTTTTTCCCGAAAAACATCCGGTAGGAATATCTCCTAAAGCTTCCCTGGGTGAAGGTGTAGAAGTAGGAGAAGAGGTTTACATAGGAGATTTTGTGGTAATAGGAAACAATGTAAAAATAGGAAACAATGTAAAGATTTATCCCTTTACATACGTAGGTGACAACACAGTTATAGGAGACAATACGATAATATTCAGCGGGGTTCACATCTACAGAAATACGGTAATAGGGAAAAACGTAAGAATACACAGCGGTTCCGTGATAGGGGCCGATGGTTTTGGATACCATATATCTCCTTCGGGAATAAAAAAGTTAAACCACATAGGTACGGTGATTATAGAAGACAATGTTGAAATAGGAGCTAATACAACAATAGACAGGGCAATGATAGAAGCGACTATTGTAGGAAAAAATACTAAAATAGACAACCTCGTTATGGTTGGGCATAACTGTAAAATCGGAGAAAACAACATTATAGTTTCTCAAGTGGGACTTTCGGGCAGTGTTAAAACTGGGAAAAATGTAATTCTCGCGGGACAAGTAGGTGTCGCTGACCACGTAGAGATAGGTGATAACGTAGTAGTTACTGCAAAATCGGGAGTGGCCAACAATTTGGCTTCCAATAAAACTTACGGTGCTAACCTTCCGGCAATAGAGTGGAGTAAGTGGAAGAGAATTTACCTATACCTCTTGCGTCTACCTGATATTTTTAAGAAATTTAAGTAAGAGATGACAGAAACCCTCCTGTTTATTCTAATTTTTATACTCGGTATTTATCTGATTTATAAAAGTAAAAAGAAGAAAAAGGGTTGCTGTGAGCTTTAACTCAATGGGAATCTTACTTTAACAGTTGTTCCTTTATTGGGCTGGCTTTGAATGTGTACTTGGGCTTTGTGAATTTGAGCTATTTTTTTTACCAACGAAAGTCCTAATCCTAACCCTTTGCTTTCCTCTCCTTTTATAAAGGGTTCAAAAATCAACGGTATCCTTCTTTTGTCTATACCTATTCCGGTATCAGAAATTACGAGAATAACAGAGTTTTCTTCTTTATCGGTTAAAATCCTTATTTCTCCTCCGTTTTTGTTATAACGTATAGCGTTGTCTATGAGGTTTCTGAGCATCAGCTTTATTTTTTCCTTGTCTCCGTTTATAACTTTCTCATTCAGCTGAAGGTAAATTCTCAAATTTTTACTTTCCAACTCTTCTTTATAATCGTTGATAATTTCCTCTATTAGATCCGCAAGTTCTACTTTTTCCGATATGGTTTCCTTTCCTTTATCCCAAAAAGTGAGGAGGTAGACTATGTCAATAAGATTCTGAAGTTCCTTTATACGACTCAACGCTCTACTAATAAGATTTTTCTTTGACTCTTCTGTTTCTTCGTAAAGCAAAGTTTCCAAAGTAAGGGAAATCACAGATAGAGGAGTTTTTAATTCATGGCTCAAATTTGCCAAAAACTCTTTCTTCAGTGTGTCCATAATTGTCTTTTCGCTTACTTCTTTAACTAATAAGCCAACACCTTCTTCGGAAAAGAAAGTCTTTGCCTTGTAAGTTCCTTCCTTGTAGGTAAATGTTTTTTCAAGGGGTTCTTTTCTCGTAAAGGTTTCCTGGATTAACCCTATAAGGTCAATGCTTCTAAAGGTTTCATAATAATAACCGCTATTTGAAGTGTTTCCTAATCTCTCCCTCAGGAATTTGTTCATGTATACTACCTTTCCCTCATGATTTAGCAGTGCTATACCATCCTCTAAGTTTTCGAAAAGCTCCTTCATTTTAGTTAACAATTTAAGCCAAAATACTTTAGTAAACCTTGCGGAAATTTTTTTATAGTATATTTTATAAATTAACTTAATAAAGGCTTAACATTTATTGAATAAATAAAAAACTAAAGGAGGTAAGAAAAATGAAGGTAATGGTTGTCAAAAACAAAGCACAGAGGGAGAAAGCATTAAGTAGGTTGTTAAAGAAAAGGAAAGTTGTTGCCGTTGTAAATAACCCATTGGATTTAAGAAAAGACCTCTTAAAGAAAGCAGATGTTGTTATCTTTGAAGAAAAAAATGGGGAAAATAGCACTAATTGAAGACGATAAGGACTTGGCCTTTTTAATTAAGTTGAACTTGGAAAGGGAAGGGTTTTCAGTAGAGCACTTTGAACGTGCTACTTCCTTCTTCAACTTTATTACCAAAAATCCCGTAGATCTGGTATTGATAGACATAATGCTTCCCGATTTTGACGGTTTCAGAATAGCCAATTTTCTAAAAAATAGGGTTGATTTGAGAGATATCCCTTTAATCTTTATAACCGCTAAAGGAGAGGAAGAAGATAAGCTTAGAGGATTCGATATAGGAGCAGATGACTATATAACAAAACCCTTTTCCATAAAGGAACTAATAGCAAGAGTGAAAGCCGTTTTGAAGAGATATAAAAAGCTCTCGGAAGGTAAAGTTTTGGAGTTAGGTAGTATAAAGCTTTATAAAGATGAAAAGAGGGTTTTTATCGATGGAGAAGAAGTATACTTTACTCCTGTAGAATTTAAAATCTTGTGTCTTCTTATGGAAAATTACGGTAGAGCCATTAGTCGTGATTTCATAATAGATAACCTATGGGGATTGGAAAAGGATACTACAGAAAGGGCAATAGATGTTCACATAAAACATATAAGGGATAAATTAGGAGTATATAGAAACTACATAAAAACCGTGAGGGGAGTGGGATATAAATTTGAAAAGTGAATAAACTTTTGACAAAAAAAAAAATATTATAATATTTGGGTTCTGAAAACATTTCTGTGGAGGTTACCTTGGTTACATTAAAAATTTTAGTTGCGGGTCATTTTAACGCGGGTAAAACAACTTTTGTTAAGAATGCGTCGGAAAATTTACCGCTTCTTACTGAAAAACAAACAAGCTCGGAAAGAGAAAGAAATTTAAAGCCTAAAACTACCGTAGCTATGGATTTTTCCTCTATAAGAGAGGAGAATTTTGAGGTTAAAATTTTCGGTATACCCGGTCAGGACAGATTTTCATTTATGTGGGAAATCTTATCCCGTAATACACACGGATTTATATTCCTAATTGATAGCACAAGAGAAGATATGTGGGATGATACTATAGTTCAAATGAGAGTGATGCTAAAAGGGGAAAGCATTCCCTTTATAGTTTGTGCAAACAAACAGGATTTACCAGAGGCCAAAGAAATATCTTACATAAGGCACAGAATGAAAAATTTATACGGTATAGAAGAAATTTATCCATGTGTAGCAACAGATAAAGAAGTAGTAAAACAATTAATATCCATTCTTATACAGAAGATTATGGAAAGTTTAGATAGAGAAACTCCTGTTCAGGAGGGAACAACTTGAGAACTTTATTGATTAAGAATTCGGAAAAAATTAAAAGTAAGTTTAAGGAAGTTGTAAGAAATAACAAATTGGAAGGAATATTTTTAGCAGATATGGAGGGATTGCCTATAGTATCCTTTCTTGACGAAGAGGTAAACGAAGAGGTTATTAGTGCATCTTCCGCTGCTATAGTGTCAGCTGGAATGATAACAGCAAATGACGCAAAGAAACCAGACATTAATCAAATAATAGTGGATACAGAACAAGGTTACATGGTATTCATACCTGTAAAGAATGAATTCATATTGTGTATCATAACTCAAAAAGATACAAAACTTGGTATGTTAAGACTTATAGCGGACGAAGTTGAAGAGTTTTTGGAAAAATTAGAGTGAGGTGAGAGTATGATGGCAAGTAAAAAAATAAGTGATGCTTTAGAAGAATTAGAGAGAAAAAGGAAGCTCGGAGAAATAAATACACTTGAGTTTTACTTTGGACTTTTGAATATCGTAAAACTTCTTGAGGAAGAATTGAGGAAAGAAAATCTTTCAGAAAATCAAATAAAGAAACAGATACCTTTCATCATTACTTTTATCAAAACCCAGGTAAGAGAATTGAAAAGTAGAGGTAATTAAAAAAATATCCAGTATCCAGATTATATATATGCCTCGAAGAAGTCGTCAGGAACGCTTAAAGGAAGAGAAAAAACGAGAAATTATGAGAGTAGCCTGTAAACTCTTTGCTGAGAAAGGTTATCACAATACCACCATTCCCGATATAGCAAGAGCACTCAATATGAGCGTAGGAAATTTATACAATTACTTTCCCTCAAAGGAAGAACTTGCCAAAGAGATAATGCTTTACACATCCAAATTGCTCGGAGAAAAATTAAGGAAGGTTAACGAACTAAATGCCGATTTCAAGGAAAAAAGTCGCCAGCTGGTAAGGAGTTTTATTGAGACAGCTCTTGAAGAACCGGAGCTTATAAATTACTTCTTAAAAGTCTACTTGGTAAACAGAGAAGTGTTTAAGGATGGATGTGCAGGATTTGCTTGTGTGAGTGAAGTAGTTACGGAAATCATGATTTTCGTAAGTGATGGTGTAGAAAAAGGAGTTTTTAGAAACCAAGACTTCTTTACAGCCTTCGTAACCATTATGGGTCCATTGGGAGGAATAGTGTTCTTATATAATGAAGGTCTTTTGGAAAAATCTTTGCCTGAATATATCGATGAGCTTGCTGAAAATATCTGGAAAGCTTTAGGGGTGTAAAAATGCCAAAGGTAATTGTGGCAAATATTGGAGCAGAGTTTGAAGGCATTGAAAATGAAACAATAATGCAGATTCTCTATAGAAACGGTATTGAAATAGATAGTGCCTGTGGTGGACACGGCCAGTGTACTTCCTGTAAAGTTATCGTAGTTTCTGGAATAGAAAATTTATATCCGCCGGAATTCGAAGAAAAGGATACACTTGAAGAATACGGACTAGACCCTCAGCAGGAAAGACTCTCTTGTCAAGCAAAGCTCAACGGAAAGGGAGATGTGGTTATATATCTGCCTTAAGAAATTTTTATAGTTGCAATAAGATTAATGAATGAACATTCATTTTTCATGTTTTATACTAAAAGGAGAGCCCTTTGGATAGGAGGTGAACATGGAGACTTTCTGGGAAGTTTTTAAAAGACATGGTGTAAGCAGGAGAGATTTTATTAAATTTGCTACCACCATTACAGGTTTAATGGGACTTGCTCCCTCCATGGTCCCGCAAGTAGTAAAAGCTATGGAAACAAAACCGAGAGTTCCCGTAATATGGATACATGGGCTCGAATGCACATGTTGTTCCGAGAGCTTCATACGTTCCGCAACTCCATTGGCTTCCGACGTAGTACTCACAATGATTTCTTTAGAGTATGACGATACACTTTCCGCAGCAGCCGGGGAAGCTATAGAAAAGCATAGAGAAAAGATAATGAAGGAATATTGGGGCAATTATATATTGGCAGTTGAGGGTAATCCACCCTTAGGCGAAGACGGAATGTACTGTATTATAGGAGGAAGACCTTTCGTAGAGATTCTTAAGGAAAGCGCAGAAGGAGCTAAAGCGATAATAGCTTGGGGAAGCTGTGCATCTTGGGGATGTGTACAAGCGGCAAAACCAAATCCGACCAATGCAGTTTCTATAGATAAGGTAATTACAGATAAGCCAATTATAAAAGTTCCCGGATGTCCTCCCATAGCAGAGGTGATGACAGGGGTAATTATGTACATGGTTCTCTTTGATAGAATTCCGCCGCTAGATAGTCAGGGAAGACCTAAAATGTTCTACGGAAATAGAATTCACGACACTTGTTACAGAAGGTCATTCTTCAACGCAGGTCAGTTTGTAGAACAATTCGACGACGAAGGAGCAAAGAAGGGATGGTGTCTATATAAAGTTGGATGTAGAGGACCCACAACCTACAACTCCTGTGGTAATCTCAGATGGTACAACGGACTTTCTTACCCGATTCAATCTGGACACGGATGTATCGGATGTGCTGAGAACAACTTCTGGGACAACGGACCATTCTACGAAAGAATTGGAGGAATTCCCGTTCCTGGAATTGAAAGCAAAGCTGATAAGGTTGGTGCTGTTGCTGCAGCTGCAGCGGCTGGTGGTGCAATACTCCACGGTATAGCAACAAAGGTTAGAAAATCTGCAAACAAAGAAGAAGAATAAGGAGGTGTGATAGATGAAGAGAGTAGTAGTGGATCCTGTTACAAGAATTGAGGGTCATTTAAGAATTGAGATAATGGTTGATGAAGAAACAGGAAGAGTGAAAGACGCGGTGTCCTGCGGAACTATGTGGAGAGGAATAGAACTTATAGTGAGAAACAGAGACCCCAGAGACGTATGGGCATTCACACAAAGAATATGTGGAGTTTGTACGTCCATACACGCATTGGCATCCTTAAGAGCGGTTGAAGATGCCCTTGGAATAACCATTCCTAAAAATGCTAATTACATAAGAAATATAATGTACGGTTCTCTCCAGGTTCATGACCACGTAGTTCACTTCTATCACCTCCACGCTTTAGACTGGGTATCTCCTGTAGAAGCTTTAAAAGCCGACCCTGTCCAAACTGCAGCTCTTGCTAATGTAATTCTTGAGAAATATGGAGTTCTTAACGAATTTATGCCTGATTTCTTAGGACGTAGAGCTTATCCTAAGAAATTCCCGAAAGCTACTCCCGGATACTTTAGAGAATTCCAAAAGAAAATAAAAAAGCTTGTTGAGAGCGGACAGCTAGGAATTTTTGCTGCACACTGGTGGGACCACCCGGACTATCAGATGTTACCTCCTGAAGTTCACCTACTCGCAGTAGCTCACTACCTCAATATGCTTGATGTTCAAAGGGAACTATTTATTCCCCAAGTCATATTCGGTGGAAAGAACCCTCACCCGCACTACATAGTAGGCGGTGTTAACTGTTCTATCTCCATGGATGATATGAATGCTCCTGTAAATATGGAAAGACTGGCAGTTGTTGAAGACTCCATATACACACAAGTAGAATCTACAGACCTGTTCTATATACCCGACATATTGGCCATAGCAGACATATACCTCAATAAACATAACTGGTTCTACGGAGGAGGTCTCTCTAAGAAGAGAGTTATAGGATACGGTGATTATCCTGATGAACCTTATACCGGTATAACTAACGGTGATTATCATAAAAAGCTCCTTTGGCGTTCGAATGGAGTAGTTGAAGACTTCTACAAGGGTGTTGACAAGGCAAAATTCTACAATCTGGAAGGAAAAGATTTTGCAGACCCAGAACAAATCCAAGAATTTGTAGCACACTCTTGGTACAAATATCCTGATGAAAATAAAGGACTTCACCCCTGGGACGGTATCACAGAACCCAATTACACAGGTCCCAAAGAAGGAACAAAGACCCACTGGAAATATCTTGATGAAGAAGGTAAGTACTCTTGGATAAAAGCTCCCAGATGGAGAGGAAGACCTTGTGAAGTTGGACCTCTTGCAAGGTACATAATCGTTTACACCAAGGTCAAACAAGGACACATAAAACCAACATGGGTAGAAGAATTGATAGTCAACCAAATAGATACCGTATCCAAACTTCTAGGATTACCTCCGGAAAAATGGCTTCCCACAACTGTTGGAAGAACAATAGCAAGAGCATTGGAAGCTCAAATGGCTGCACATGCTAACCTGTACTGGATGAAGAAACTATATGACAACCTAAGAGCAGGAGACCTAAGTGTTGCAAACATGGAAAAATGGGATCCATCCACATGGCCTAAGGAAGCAAAAGGAATAGGTCTTACAGAAGCACCGAGAGGTTCTTTAGGACACTGGGTAATCATAAAAGATGGAAAGGTTGATAACTATCAATGTGTAGTTCCTACAACTTGGAATGGTTCTCCCAAAGACCCACAAGGTCAACACGGAGCCTTTGAAGAGTGTATGATGGATACTGTTGTAAAAGTTCCAGAAAAACCCTTAGAGGTTCTAAGAGGAATTCACTCCTTCGACCCATGTCTTGCATGTTCAACACACCTGTACAACGAGAAAGGTGAAGAGATAGCAAACGTAAGAGTTCAAGGGGCCTGCATCTAAGGAGGGGCCAGCTATGTTTAAGAGAATTTATGTATTCAGTGCATCTCTCAGGATATGGCACTGGATAAACTTCATCACCATAATGATTCTCTTCTTTACAGGACTGTACATAGGAACTCCATACTTCACTACATCCGTAGGATACGAAGCTACCTACACTTACGATAAAAACCTTACTATGGGATTTACAAGGTTTCTCCATTTTGCCGCCGGCTATGTCCTCCTCTTTTCTTTCCTCTTCAGAATCTATATAGCCTTCTTCAGGAAAGGGAACAGGATGTTTATTCCTAAGTTTTGGACTATAGAATACTGGCAAGGTATAAAGGAAACCATCCAAGAATATCTCTTCATCAAAGAACACAGGCCTATGATTAGAAATCCGTTGGCAAGAACAGCTTATTTCATCGTTTACCTGATGATTTTCTTTATGATAGCTACAGGTTTTGGAATGTACGGACTTTCAGACCCTGATGGATTCTGGGCTTCCGTTTTCGGATGGATTGTCTGGAGCTTAGGAGGAGAGTTTGAAGCTCACTATTGGCATCACATTGTAGCATGGCTTATAATCCTGTTCTTCGTACTTCACGTTTACTTCGTTTCAAGAGAAGACTTTACTCACAAAAACGGAGAAGTTTCTTCTATGTTTAACGGTGTGAAGTTCTTTAAGAAAGAACCTGTAGATATAAATGATGTAAAGTAAGGAGGGTTGGTATGAGAAAGTATTTACCCTTTGCTTTAGTATTTGGCGGATTGGCTTTTGCTCACCCTGGTCATTTTCATACGGTAAACTCTTTTAGCTCTGGACTTACTCACCCTCTTACAGGAATAGACCATATAGCTGTAATGGTTGCTGTAGGACTTCTGGGAAGTTACTTAACAGGTAAAAAATCTTTTGCACCTGCGATATCTTTCTTAAGCTTCATGGCTATTGGGGCATTCCTTGGAATGCTAGGTTTACCGGTACCTTTCGTTGAAACGGGAATAGTTCTGTCTGTTGCTTTAATAGGTCTGCTTCTTCTGGTAAGAGACATAAAACTTTCATATATACTCCCGCTGATAGCTCTGTTTGGTTTCATTCATGGAAACGCTCACGGAATTGAAGCTCCGCAAACTGCAAACGCTATCCTTTACACATTAGGTTTTATCCTCTCTACTTCAACATTGCATCTAAGCGGTATTCTTCTCGGAAAAGCAATTAAAGAAAGATTTGTTAGACTTGCAGGCTTGAGCCTCCTCCTGTTGGCTCTTGCCCTTTAATACCTTTTTATTTTTGCTATGATTACCGTTCTAGGAATAGGAAACGTACTTTTATCGGACGAAGGGCTTGGAGTGAAAGCTGTAGAAAAATTCTCAAAGAAATACGAATATCCTGAGGAAGTAAAGGTTATTGACGGAGGAACACTCGGTATAGATTTACTCTATTACATAGAGGGAACAAAAAAGCTTCTAATAGTAGATGCAATATTGGGAGAAAAGAGTCCAGGCTCCTTTTATAAAATTGAAAACGAAAAGGTTAAGAAATATTTTAAAAGTAAGGTTTCTATGCATGAACTGGGAATTCAGGAAGTACTTGCTCTTTTAGACGTCCTTGAAAAGCCTATAGAGGAAATCGTCGTTATAGGACTTCAGCCGAAGAGTTTGGATATTTCCACAGAACTTACTCCTGAAATTTCCCAAAAGATACCTCTTTTAGTTGAGGAAATTGCAAATCAGCTCAGAAGTTGGGGTATCCAGCTGAAGGAGAGGGTGTCATGAATAGTGTTAAATTTTTAGAGAAACTTGAGAAAATAAATTCTGAAGAGCTTAATAAACTTATTGAAAATAAAGAAACTTTTGTTCTTTATATTAGGAGCGAAAAGCTGTATGACAAGATTAAAGAGATTTTTGATGTAGACGTTATATTTCCAGAACTTGCAAAGAATTTTGAAGGAGTCAAATTCATATGGGGAGACATTGATGAGCTAAAGGAATTTAAAGGCATGGTTCCATCGGTTTTGATTTTCAAAGAGGGAAAACAGGTTGAAAGAATAGACGGAATCAAAACGTGGGCTGAGTACGTTGGGAAAATTAGGGAGGCTTTATCGTGTTAATGAATGCAATACCAATTCTAAAAGAAATTCTCCAAGCATTGAAAGACTTATATGAAAAGGGAGAGGAACATATAATTTACATAAATAAACTTCCCATTACTCCCGAAGATAGGGAATTACTTCTCGATGTACTTGGAGAAGGACAGGTAAAGATAACTTACTCTTCGAAAACACAACCCGCGGAATGGAAAGAAACGGGCATTTACGGAGTTTGGATAGGTGTAATCAAAAATAGAGACGATAAACCAGTCCTGGAGACTATAGAAATAACCTTCTTCCCTAAGCTGGCATCTGCACAGAAGGAAGATGTGGCGGAAAGCATAAAGTATCTTGAGGAAAAAATTAAAGAAATTGAAGAAAGAGCCTCAAGGCAGGAGGTATAGTTATGTGTAGAGATTGCGGTTGTTCTATAACGGAGCACAATCACGACCATTCTCACCACCACCATCATCACCATACAAATCCATCTCTAAACGATAAAAAAACTGTTGAGGTTTTAACGAAAATACTCGATGCAAATGATAAACAGGCTGAGAGTAATAGAAAGCATTTTGAGGAATACGGAATACTTGCTGTAAACCTAATGAGTTCGCCTGGTGCAGGGAAAACTTCCCTTCTTGAAAAAACTATAGAGCTAATAGGAGATGAGATAAAAATAGGAGTTATAGAAGGAGACCTTGAAACCAATAGAGATGCTGAAAGAATAAAAGCAAAAGGAGCTCCGGCATATCAAATAGCCACAGGGCAGGCCTGTCACCTTGACGCTTTTATGGTTCACGAAGGTATACATCATTTACCATTGGAAGAGCTGGATATAGTCTTCATAGAGAATGTAGGTAATTTGGTTTGTCCGGCTTCTTACGACGTCGGAGCTCACGTTAACGTAGTTCTACTTTCTACAGCGGAAGGCGAGGACAAACCGGAAAAGTACCCGGTAATGTTCAAAAACTCCGAACTTATGTTGGTTACAAAAGTAGATTTATTGCCTTATATGGATTTCAATATAGAAAATGCTATTTCTTCCGCAAAAAAGGTTAACCCAAAAATTGATATTATTAAAGTTTCCTCCAAAACCGGTGAGGGTATGGACTTATGGATAGATTATCTGAAATTTAAATTAAAAATCTTGAGAAGTTCTCTAAATGAGACGTCTAAAGGTAAAGCTTAAAGGTGCTGTCCAAGGTGTAGGCTTTCGTCCCTTTGTCTACAGACTTGCTAAGAGCTTAGGGTTAAAGGGATATGTAATAAACGACTCTAAAGGTGTAGAGATAGAGGTTGAGGGGGAGGAAGAAGAGCTTGCTAAGTTTCTTTTAAAACTTTCTAAGGAAAAACCGCCTCTGGCTAGAATATATTCTCAAGAAATACTTTACTTAGAACCTATAGGTTATAGTGATTTTGAAATAAGAAAAAGCAACGAAGAGGGAGAAAAAGAAGTTTTAATTCTCCCTGACATAGCCACATGTGAGGACTGTCTTAAAGAACTTTTTGACCCCTCAGATAGAAGGTACTTATACCCCTTTATAAATTGCACTAATTGTGGGCCAAGGTTCACCATAATAGAGAAGCTTCCCTACGACAGAAAAAACACAACTATGAAAGTCTTTAAGATGTGTTCCGATTGTGAAAGGGAATATAAAAATCCTCTCGATAGAAGATTTCACGCTCAGCCGAATGCTTGTCCTAAATGCGGTCCTTGGGTAAGTCTTTACGACAGTCAGGGAAATTTAGTTGCAGAAGAGAAAGAGGCACTTTCCATATTGATAGAGGAAATAAAAAAAGGAAAAATAGTGGCTGTAAAAGGTATAGGAGGATTTCACCTAGTATGTGATGCTACAAACGAAGAAGCAGTTAGACTTTTAAGGGAAAGAAAAAGAAGACAGGAAAAACCTTTTGCAGTAATGTTTAGGGATTTGAAGCAAGTCGAAGAATATGCAAACCCGAGCGAATTAGAAAAAGCGCTATTGTTATCCCCTGAAAGACCTATAGTTCTTATTGAAAAGAAAAGAGAACTGGCTCCCTCCGTATCGCCTGGGTTGAAAAGAGTAGGGGCCTTTCTCCCTTATTCACCTATTCACCATATAATTCTAAGAGGTTTGGATTTTCCTGTTGTTGCAACTTCAGGGAACTTATCCGATGAGCCCATAGTAAAAGACAATGAAGAGGCTCTCGAAAAACTTGTAAGCTTTGCAGATTTTATATTAACACACAATAGAGATATAAAAAGGAGGTGTGATGACAGTGTTGTAAAAGTAATTGGAGGCATCCCCACACCTATAAGACGTTCCCGCGGATATTCTCCATTACCTATCGAGCTTTCCTTTAGTCTTCCTAAAAAGGTTTTGGCTGTTGGTGGAATGTTGAAAAACACATTTGCGATAGGTTTCGGGAACAAGGTATTCCTAAGTCAACATATAGGTGATGTTGAAAATTTAACAACTCTGAAAGTTTTTGAGGAAAACATCTACGATTTTATGAAACTTTACGAATTCAAACCAGAGGTTATAGTTTGTGATAAACATCCGCGTTATGAAACAACAAGATGGGCTAAGTGGTTTTCAGAAAAGGAAGGTATACCGCTTATTGAGATTCAGCACCATTACGCTCATATTCTCTCATGTATGGCTGAAAACGGAGTAAAGGATAAAGTTCTGGGAATAGCGTGGGACGGAACAGGCTATGGGGATGATGGTACTCTTTGGGGCGGAGAATTCTTAATTGCAGATTACAGAAATTACGAAAGGGTATTCCACTTCAAACCTTTTAAATTAATAGGTGGAGAAAAGGCTGTAAAAGAACCGAGACGTGTAGCCCTATCTCTGCTTTTTGAAATATTCGGAAAGGAAGCCATAGATTTGGAAATACCCACTCTAAGAGCTTTTGAAAAAAATGAAGTAGAAGTTCTGTATAAAGCTTGGGAAAAGGGAATAAATTCACCTTTATCGTCTTCTGTGGGCAGACTCTTCGATGCCGTTGCTTCTATCTTGGGAATACGTCAGACCCTTTCTTACGAAGGTCAAGGGGCTATGATGATAGAAGATTTGTACGACTATACTGAAAAAAACCATTACGGTTTTACAATAAAAGGAAACCAAATAGACTGGAAAGAAATATTTTATGAAATTCTAAAGGAAAAGGATAAAAAAAAGCGGTAAGTAGATTTATAAACACATTGGCGAATATATGCTTAGAAATAGCAAAGGATATAGGTATACAAAGGGTATGTCTATCTGGCGGAGTTATGCAAAATAACCCATTAGTTTCAAAAATAAAAGAACTATTGGAAAAAGAAGGTTTTAAAGTTTATACTCACCAGAAAGTACCACCCAACGATGGAGGAATAGCACTAGGTCAAGCGGTGTATTCTGTAGATGTTAAGGAATAGACAAAGAAAGGACATTAACAGTTTTTTTCATAGAGATTTTCATGGAAAAAACTTACTTTACCTTTACCTTTTTATTTAGTAATTTTTTAAGAATTATGCAATTTCTGAAGGTCAATCTATCTTTAAAACAGCCCTGAACCTTACCTTACCTTGTCTAACAGCATCAAGGGCTTCATTTACTTTCTCAAAAGGGTAAATCTCAATCATAGGTTTTATTCCAAAATCTGCAGAAAACTGAAGTGTTTCCCTCAGGAGCTTTCTTCCTCCAACCGCCGAACCGGTAATAACTATTCTTTTAGTTATAAGGTCAAAAGGTAACACTTGAATTGGTTCTGAAGCAGCACCGACAATTGAAAGTCTCCCTCTGGGAGCAAGACCTTCAATTAAAGGCTGGATAGACTTCATGTCAAAAATAGTTGTGAGAATAACATCTGCTCCGCCTAGTTTTTTAAGTTCTTCTACTGGATCTTTTTCCGAAGTGGATATAAAGTAATCCGCTCCAAGTTCTCTAGCTAAGGATTCTTTATTTGAGCTGTGGCTTATAGCTACAACTCTTGCTCCCATTGCCTTAGCGTATTGAATAGCTAAATGTCCCAGACCACCTATTCCCTGAATAGCAACAAGTTCATTAGGTTTTATATTTAAGTGTTTGAGAGCTGAATAAACTGTAACTCCTGCACATAGAAGCGGAGCTGTATAAGCAAGATCCATATTCTCGGGAAGTTTTGTAACAAATTTTCCGGGAGCTTTCATATACTCCGCGTATCCTCCCTGTT
>QNXQ01000087.1 GCA_003978875.1 Aquifex sp.
GTTGCATCAAATCCCGAATTTTTAAGGGAAGGCCATGCGGTAAAAGACTTCCTTGAACCCGATAGAATAGTAATCGGGGTAGATTCGGAAAAAGCTAAGGAAATCCTTACCGAAATTTACAAACCCATTACCGATAAGGGATATCCCATTTTAATCACCTCGCCGGCGACAGCTGAGATAATAAAATACGCTTCGAATACGTTTCTAGCTACAAAGATTTCTTTCATAAACATGATTGCAGACCTTTGTGAAAAAGTCGGAGCCAATGTAGAAGAAGTTGCCATGGGAATGGGCTATGACAAGAGGATAGGGAAAGAGTTTTTGAGAGCAGGACTCGGATGGGGAGGAAGTTGTCTTCCCAAAGATACAAAAGCTTTCATAAAAATATGTGAGGAGTACGGAGTTGATGCTACAATTCTGAAGGGAGCGCACAGCATAAACGAAAGCAGGATAAGTAAATTCTTTAATAAGTTAAAGGAAACTCTCTGGATAATAAAAGGAAAAACGATAGCTATATGGGGTTTGTCATTCAAACCCAATACGGATGACATAAGGGAAGCTCCATCACTCAAAATAGTTGAAAGGTTGTTAAAAGAAGGTGCAAACATAAGAGCTTACGACCCTAAGGCTACTGAAAACTTTAAAAGGATTTTTACAGAAGGAAAAGATTTAATGTACTTCAACGACAAGTACGAAGCTATAAAGGGAGCGGAAGCTCTACTTATACTTACAGAGTGGGAAGAATTCAAAGAGGCAAACCTTGAAAAGGTAAAGAATTTAATGAAACTCCCTATAATAATAGACGGAAGAAATATCTATAATCCTGATAAAGTAAGAGCTTTAGGATTTGAATACTACAGTATGGGAAGACCATGAGTTACTTGATGAATAATTACGCAAGAATACCAGTAAGATTTGTTAGGGGAAAAGGTGTATTTTTATACGATGAAAAGGGAAGAGAGTATTTAGACTTCATCTCAGGGATAGGTGTAAATTCTCTCGGGCATTCTCACCCGAAGCTAATAAAGGTTATTAAAAATCAATCGGAGAAACTAATTCACGTTTCGAATCTTTTTGAAAACCCTTGGCAAGAAGAACTCGCCGAAAAGCTCGTAAAGGAATTTCATACCTCAGCTAAAGTTTTTTTCTGTAACAGCGGTGCGGAAAGTGTAGAAGCGGCGTTAAAACTTGCAAGGAAGTATTGGAGGGATAAAGGAAAGAATAAGTGGAGATTTATATCCTTTGAAAAATCCTTTCACGGTAGAACTTATGGAAGTCTTTCCGCTACGGGGCAACCTAAACTTCATACGGGTTTTGAACCTATAGTTCCTGGATTTTCCTATGCAAAACTTAACGATATAGATAGTGTTTATAAACTCATTGACGATGAAACGGCAGGTATTATTATCGAAGTAATTCAGGGAGAAGGCGGGGTAAACGAAGCTTCAAAGGATTTTCTTGAAGAGCTGCAAAATTTAGCAGAAGATAAAAACATACTTCTTATAATCGACGAAGTTCAAACAGGTATAGGAAGGACAGGAAAATTTTTCGCGTATCAGCATTTCAACCTTACACCCCACATAGTAACCCTTGCTAAAGGATTGGGAGGAGGAGTTCCTATAGGTGCCGTCCTTACAGTGGATGAGGTTGCCGAGAGTTTTACCCCCGGCTCTCACGGGTCAACGTTCGGAGGAAATCCGTTAGCTTGTGCAGTTGCAAGTGCTGTAGTTGATGAAATCAAAAAGATATTACCCCACGTAGAGGAAGTAGGAAGATACTTTAAAGAAAAGTTAATTTCCCTGAATAAAGGTAAGGTAAAAGGTAAGGGTTTGATGCTGGGACTGGAAACGGATACCGAGTGTAAAGAAATCGTTTTAAAGGCAGTTGAAAATGGCTTAGTAATTAACTGTACAGCGGGTAAAGTTTTGAGATTTCTCCCACCGCTTATTGTTGAAAAAGACCATGTAGATATGGCTATAGATATACTCAGGAAAATCCTATGATTTATATAGTCTTTTACATAATTTTTTTAATTTCCTTATACCTTTCAAAATTTTACAATGTAGGGATAATACCTCAATTAATTTTACTGAGTCCTCTTTTATTCAAAAAAGATAAAGAGTTAGGATTTAAAAATTATCGGAAAGGGTTTATTTACGGTTTATTTTTCCTGCCTCTAGCGTTGCCGTACCTATTTACAGCCCAATGTTACGCTTTTGTACTAAATCAGTTTGGTATAGCATTTGCAGAAGAGATATTCTTTAGAGGCTTTTTAATGCAAAGGTTCTCGAATTTAGCTGTCTCCTTCATGTTTTCCTTCGGACATATAATTTACTGGTTTAACGTAAACTCTATTCTTACCTTTTTCCCTTCCCTAATTTTCGGATGGCTTTATATAAAAACCGGCTCTATTGTTGCACCGGTGATAGCCCATTTTTCTATGAACTTATTTCTGTTTTTTATTACGGAGAAGTATCCTCAGATTCTCGATATATTAATGAAAAGTTTAATTTGAAAATTCTTTAACCGTAAAATACCTTTTTTAGTTTTATCATCTCGTCAAGAGGTATCTGTCCCGGTGCAAAAGATTTTTCTAAAGAACAATAGGTTATTATAGAACCGAATATAAAGCCGGCAAGCCTGGATATCTTCCCGTAATTTCCCATCGATATAACTATTTTTTCTCCTTCGACCTGATGGGCAATACAGAGAAGCCGTGCAACATCTTCGTAAGAATTAGCCTTTACGGCTATTTTCGGTATGCCTCCGTACCTATACCCTTCCCTTAGAACCTCTCTGATAACCCAATTGGCCGGAGTAAATTCAAAATTATGGTAGGAAATTATTAACTTCTTTCCGGCACTTTTCACTATATTGTGTAGCTTTACTATCAGGCCTCTAGAGGAAAGTTCTATATCTGTATAATCGCTTAAAGGTGCAAGCTTTTCAAAGAGTTCCTCCCTGTTTGGAACTTCCTTTCCTCCCTCCTCGGGAGAACGAATCGTGAGTATTGTTTTTAATCCTTCTTTTTGTACCTCTAATAACCTTTCCTTAACGTAATCGAGGGAAGTATTAGAAAACTGGTCTACACGCAGTTCAACTATATCTGCACCTTTTTCTTTTGCTCTTTTTAAATTTTCGGAAAAATTAATGTCGTCAAGAGGAACGGCGATAAGCATCAATCCTGATTTTGTTCTTTTTGTTGTTTAGCTATTTCTTCCTCAGGTCTTCTCGCTCTCTGAATAATCTTTACAACGACCCATCTCTTTGTTTTTGAAAGAGGTCTGGTTTCCCTAATCATAACGATATCACCTACCCTGCACTCGTTATGCTCGTCGTGGGCGTGATACTTTTTACTTTTGATAATGTGCTTTCCGTAGAGAGGGTGAGGAACTTTTCTATCAACCCTTACAACTACAGTTTTGTCCATCTTATCGCTTACAACTATACCTACAAGGTGTTTTCTTTTTTCGTGCCATTTTTTCTGTTGTTTCTGTTGAGTCATTACTGCTCACCTCTCAACTGTTTTTCCCTAATTACCGTTAAAACTCTCGCTATGTTCCTCTTAATTTTCCTGATTTCCAAAGGATTCTCAAGACCTTGAACTTGCTTTTTAAATCTAAGCCTCATAAGTTCAAGCTTTAGTTCATCCAAGAGTTCTTCTAACTCCTTTATACTTTTTTTTCTTATATCTTCAAGAAATTTCTTTCTCTCCCTTTCCCACATAGTTCGTACCTCAATACTTAAAGGTAAATTCTCCATACTTTACAAGTCTTACAGGAATAGGCAATTTAGAAGCCGCTATTCTGAAAGCTTCTTGAGCGACATCTTCGGGAACACCGGTAAATTCAAAGAGGATTCTACCGGGCTTTACAACGGCAACAAAACCTTCAGGGTCTCCTTTTCCTCCACCCATTCTAACTTCGTTAGGCTTTTTGGTGTAAGGTTTATCGGGGAATATTCTTATCCAAATTTTTGCTCCTTTTTTCAGGCTTCTTACTAACGCTACTCTTACAGCTTCTATCTGTTGTTGAGTAATCCAAGCTCTATCAAGAGCCTGGATACCGTATTCACCGAAAGCCAGTTTATTCCCTCTTGAAGCTTTACCCTTTAAGGTTCCTCTTCTTTGTTTTCTCCATCTAACCTTTTTCGGTTGCAGATACATCTTTTAACCCTCCTTAGCCGCTTGCATAATTTCCTCTTCTATCTTCTTGAGAATTTCTTCTCTACCACCCTTTAGAATATCACCCTTATAAATCCAAACCTTAACACTAAGAATACCGTATTTGGTGTAAGCAGTGGCAAATCCATAATCTATATCCGCTCTTATGGTTTGCAAGGGCATTCTACCTACCAGGAACCATTCTTTTCTCGCCAGCTCAGCACCACCTATTCTACCTTTTACCTGAACCTTTACTCCCTTTGCGCCGGCCTTTAGGGCGTTGTCTATAGCCCTTTTCATAGCCCTTCTGTGGGATACTCTTCTTTCTATCTGAGTTGCTATATCTTCCGCTACGAGCTGGGCATCGAGTTCGGGAATTCTTACCTCTATAACGGATATAGTGATTTCTTTACCCGGGAGCATCTTTTCTATAGTCTTTTTAAGCCTCTCTACTTCCTGTCCTTTTCTCCCGATAACTATAGCGGGTCTAGCGGTGTGAATCTTGACCCTTACCTTATCAACGATTCTTTCAATCTCAACTTTAGAAACACCGGCCACTTTATACCTGCGCTTTATATAGTTCTTTATCTTTAAGTCTTCGTGTAGCAGTTTAGAGTAATCCTTCTTAGGAGCATACCATTTGGAAGGCCAATCCTTTATTACGCCCAGCCTGAAACCTATCGGGTGAGTTTTCTGACCCATCCTTATTCTTCCTCCTTACCTTCGGGTTTTTCTTCTAAAACTATTGTAATATGAGAAAGTCTCTTCCTTACCATAGTAGCCCTTCCGTGAGCTCTTGGAATCCATTTCTTCAAAATAGGTCCTCTATCGGCTACCGCTTTTTTAACATAAAGCCTATCGAGGTCGAGTCCTTTCTGTTCGGCGTTTGCTATAGCACTCTTCAGGAGCTTTTCCGCTATTCTTGCAGCTTTTTTAGGAATTACCTTAAGAAGGTAAAGCGCATCTCCTACATCTTTACCTTGTATTTCCCTTAAAACTAATCTTGCCTTAAGCGGAGATATACGAGCGTATCTGAGGATAGCTATAGCTTGATTAGGCTTATATCCTTCTCTTTGAGATTTATCCTTTATCTTAAGCTGACCCATAGCCTCTCACCTCACTTCTTCTTAACAACCTTTGCAGTCTTTTCCGGGTGTCCTTTAAAGGTTCTGGTGGGCGCAAATTCACCGAGTTTATGACCAACCATATCTTGAGTTATGTAAACTGGAACAAAGGTCTTTCCGTTGTGAACCGCTATAGTATGTCCTACGAATTCGGGTATTATAGTGGTAGCCCTCGAATATGTTCTGACAACTTTTCTCTCTCCGGTTTCATTCATCTTCCTTATTCTGATCCACAACTTAGGATCGACAAAGGCTTTTTTCTCGGTCATCTGCTTATACTGGGCGTACAGCTCTTCGTACTTTCTAACTCTATTTACTATAATTTCCAAAGCTCTTACTTCAGCTTGAGCTTTGTTTACTTCCCTAATTAACTCTTTTAGTTTCTCATCTCCTTCAGCTTCTATCTGGGGTTTACCCTTATGGACTTCTTTGAGCTGTTTTTTAAGCATTTCAAGAACTTGTTTCCTTTCTTCAAGCAGTTCCTCTAAATCTCTTAAGGTGGTTTTACCTTTTAGGAGTTCAAAAGAACCGTATCTCTTTATAGCTTCCCTTACCAGTTTATAAGCCCTTTGGAGCCTTTTGTACAGTTTGTAGTACTCTTCCGGATTTTCTATAAGCCTGTTTCTTTTGTTCCATGCTCCTTTAAAACCCATACTTTATTCCTCCTTTATAAGGGTTTGCCATCCCTTCTTGTGACAATGAACTTATCAGAATACTTTCTACCTCTTCTGGTTTTATAACCTTTAGTTTTCCAACCCCAAGGAGATTCGGGATGTTTACCTCTTGTTCTTCCTTCACCACCACCGTGCGGGTGGTCAACCGGGTTCATCGCAGTTCCTCTTGTGTGGGGTCTCCATCCGAGCCATCTTGCTCTTCCAGCTTTTCCGAGTTTTATGAGCTCGTGTTCGGCAAGACCTACCCTACCTATAGTAGCCATACACCTTTCGTGTATCATTCTGGTTTCACCGGAGGGCATTCTCACAAGGATGTATCCTTTTTTGGTGGATTTTCCGAGAACTTGAGCCCAGGTTCCTGCAGCCCTTGCTATTTGTCCACCCTTTCCGGGCATAAATTCAATGTTGTGAACTATTGTTCCCTCAGGGATATATTTGAGAGGCATAGCATTTCCGGGTTTTATCTCAGGAAGAGGCTTTCCTGCTTCCGCATCTTCCCAACTTATGGATACTACCGTATCTCCGACCTTAAGGCCTTCCGGCCATATAATGTATCTCTTTTCACCGTCGGCATAATGAAGGAGGCATATTCTTGCACTCCTAAATGGGTCATACTCTATAGAAACTACCTTGGCGGGGATTAAACTTTTATCCCTTTTAAAATCTATAATTCTGTAAAGCTTTTTATGTCCTCCTCCCCTGTGCCTTGCTGTAATATTCCCTCTCTGTCTTGATCTTCCCTTTGCCCTGTGCCACCACTTTAGAAGGGTTTTTTCGGGTTCTACCTTATTCTTCTTTACTAAAACTATTTCTTTTCCTTTTCTAACTAATTTTTCTATTTCTTCAAAGTCGTATAAAACCGCATGTCTTGTTCCGTTAGTTACAGGTTTTAGTTTCCTAACGCCCATACCAAATCACCTCACTTTTGAGCAAATTCAAGGATATCTATTTTATGTCCCTTTTCAAGGGTAACAATAGCCTTTTTCCATTTCTTGGTTTTTCCGTATTGCCTGAACTTGTTCCAAACTCTCTTCTTTTTAGGTTTAACTATCATAGTGTTTACTTTTTTAACCTTTACACCGAAAAGCCTTTCTATAGCGTACTTTATTTCGGGTTTGGAAGCATCCAAGGCAACTTCAAAGGTGTACTTATTGTAGTCTTCCATTAACCTGTTGCTTTTTTCCGTGATAATAGGTCTTATTATTATTTCCCAGGGTTTTCTCTGGCTCATGACCTTATGCCTCCACCTTCTTGTATATCCTGTCTAAACAATCCTTATGAATTACCAACTTTGTAGCCCACAGAACATCGTAAACGTTTAACCCTTCGGGAAGTAAAACTCTAACATTCTGAAGATTTCTGAAAGATTTATAGAGAACTTCACTCTTTTCGGGAATTACCAATAGAACCTTTTCTTTATCCACACCAAGATTTTTAAGAAATTCAACTGCCTTTTTTGTTTTAGGTGTTTCTCCCAAGTCTATATTATCTACAAAGATTACGGCGTTGTTTTGAGCCTTGTCGGAAAGAGCCATTTTAAGACCGAGTTTCCTTACCTTCTTGGGAAGAGGATATTCGTAATCCCTGGGTTTAGGTCCGTGAGCTACACCACCGCCTACGAAAATGTTTACTCCTCTCTCTCCGTGTCTCGCATTACCGGTTCCCTTCTGAGGGAGTATCTTTCTACCGGAATAAGCAACCTCACCTCTTGTCTTTGTGGAGTGGGTTCCCTGTCTTCTCTTTGCAAGTTGCCACTTTACAACTTCCCAAAGAACGTGCTTTTTTACCTTTACGTTAAAAACATCATCTCTTACTTCAACATCACCTATTTTCATGATTCAGCCACCTCTTGGGGTGATTGCTCTTCTTTTTTGGGGAGATTATCCAAGATAAATTGGTACCTGTTGAGTTTTAGTTTTTGACTCTTTCTATAAGCTATTGTAGATTGCTCTACTATCACAATTCCCTTGTTGTGACCGGGCACCGAACCTTTTACTAAAATAGCGTTCTCTTCAGGAAGGACATCTACAACGAACAACCCTTGCACTCTCACTGGCTTAGCTCCGTAATGTCCGGGCATTTTCTTTCCTTTCCATACTCTTCCCGGGTCGGTTCTTTGTCCTATTGCACCTACTGCTCTGTGATATCTATGTCCGTGAGATTTTGGAAAACCTGAAAAGTCCCATCTTTTCATAACACCCGCAAAACCTCTTCCCTTAGAGATTCCCCATACATCTACGAGGTCTCCGGGTTTAAACACGTCCTCAACTTTGAGTTGCTGCCCGGATTGAAACTGTTCGGGATTTTCTACACGAAACTCCCAAAGTCTTCTGAGAAGTGGTACTCCGTGCTTTTTAAAATGCCCTATAAGGGGCTTCGTTAAATGTTTCTCTTTCACTTCGTAAGCTCCTACTTGTATAGCGTTATACCCATCTTTTGTATTTTCGGATTTAACTTGTACCACGTAGTTTATGGGAAACTTTATTACAGTTACAGGAATAGCTGTTCCGTCCTTCAGGAGAACTCTTGTCATCCCTACTTTTTCGCCTATCAATCCCAACGGCATTTCACTAACCTCTCATTTTTACTTCAACGTCAACACCTGCGGGGAGGCTGATTTCCATAAGAGCTTCGATTGTTTGAGGCGTAAATCTGGTTATATCTATAATCCTTGAAAATTCCCTTATTTCAAAGTGTTCCCTCGATTGGTCGAATTTATGAGGAGAACGAAGCACACACCATTTTCTTTTACGAGTGGGAAGGGGAATGGGACCTCTCACAACTCCACCCGTTCTTTTCACGGTTTCTATTATCTGCTTTACGGATTTATCCAATAACCTATGGTCGTAAGCTTTAAGCTTTATTCTTATTTTTTCCTGCTCCATGACCGTTCCCCTCAATCAAGGATTTTAGTAACGACACCAGCACCTACAGTTCTACCACCTTCTCTTATAGCAAACCTAAGCCCTTCCTCTAACGCTACAGGTGCTATAAGCTCAACTTCTATCTCTACATTGTCCCCAGGCATTACCATCTCTACTCCTTCCGGAAGCTTTACCACTGTCCCTGTCACATCCGCAGTCCTGAAGTAAAACTGTGGCCTGTAATTTACAAAGAACGGTGTATGCCTTCCTCCCTCTTCCTTGCTAAGTACATACACTTGCGCTCTGAACTTCCTATGCGCCTTCACACTTCCGGGCTGCGCTAAAACCTGTCCCCTCTCTACGTCGTCCTTACCTACTCCCCTCAGTAGCACCCCTATGTTGTCTCCGGGTAATGCCTCATCTAGTATCTTCCTAAACATCTCTATAGATGTCGCTACTGTCTTTAAAGGCTCTTCCCTGAGTCCTACTATCTCTACTTCATCCCCAGGTCTGAGTACTCCTCTTTCTACCCTTCCCGTTACCACCGTTCCTCTTCCCGATATGCTAAACACGTCTTCTATAGGCATTAAGAATGGCTTGTCCACTTCCCTCTGCGGTGTGGGTATGTATTCGTCCATCGCATTCAGAAGCTCTTTTATGCTTTCTACCCACTTTCCGGGAGAGTTCTGTTCTAGCTCTTGAAGTGCTCCTAAAGCTGAACCTCTGATTACAGGCACTTCATCTCCGGGATATTCGTACTTAGAAAGCAGTTCTCTTACTTCAAGTTCTACGAGTTCTAAAAGCTCTTCATCGTCAACCATATCGCACTTGTTCATAAAGACTACTATGTATGGAACGTTAACCTGTCTTGCCAGCAATACGTGTTCTCTTGTTTGAGGCATTGGACCGTCTGCTGCGGAAACTACCAGGATAGCTCCGTCCATTTGAGCTGCTCCGGTAATCATGTTCTTGATATAGTCTGCGTGTCCCGGGCAGTCTACGTGTGCGTAGTGTCTTTTTGCGGTTTCGTATTCTACGTGGGTGATGTTTATTGTGATTCCTCTTTCTTTTTCTTCGGGAGCTTTATCAATTTCTTCGTATTTGAAACATTTAGCTTTACCGCCTTCCACTAATCCTGCTGCAATCACACAAGTAATTGCGGAAGTTAACGTTGATTTCCCGTGGTCTACGTGTCCTATTGTCCCTACGTTTACGTGTTCTTTGGTCCTCTCAAATTTCTCCTTGGCCATTTCCTACCTCCATTTTTTGAGGTAAAAAATTATTATAAATTATTTCTTTTTGTTTTGTACAGTGGAATTAGGATGGAGCCCAGGACCGGACTCGAACCGGCGCCCTCACCCTTACCAAGGGTGCGCTCTACCGACTGAGCTACCTGGGCTATCTATGATAATTTATCATTAACTGTTTAAAAATTCAACTTTAGACTAGGAGTTTTTTCTCTTCCATAAGTTTTCACCGTATTTTTCTTTTAATTCTAATTCTAACAAAAATAAGTATTTAAGAAATGTATATATAAATGCAGATACTGCAACTAAAAATCCTCTAGAACCATCTAAAAATCCAAGTTTAAGGAAAAAAACTTTTGTAAAACTCCATATAGGATTAAATATTAGATTATAGAATTTAAACCTTTTTCCCTTTTTAAAAAGGGATAAAGCCATTCCATAAGCGTAATTTACATTTTTAAGGTATTGATGTTTTAAACTTTTAAAAGAGTAATGATATAAATCTCCTTTTAATCTACCAATTTTACCCTTGTAAACAGGTTTTTCATGTATTTCTCCTTCAAAATAAACGGTTCCTTTTTTAAATAATCTCAATCTCCATTCAGGATACCAAGAATGATTTAGAAACTTACCCAGGTAATAAGTCTTCCTAGTAACTTCATAGGCTTTAAACTTTGGATTTTTCAACTCTGATATTATGGAATTTTTCAATTCTTCCGATACTTCCTCATCGGCATCTAGAACAAAAATCCATTCATTCCTACAAAGATTTATTCCGTAATTGAGTTTTTCTGCAAAAGTACTGTTTGTTTTTGCAGTAAAAACCTTAGCTCCTAAACTTTTAGCCTTTTCTACCGTACCGTCTATGGAGCCATCATCCACAACTATAATTTCCTGCGCTAGACTTTTAACGCTGTTTATAGCTCTTTCTATATTTTCTATTTCGTTCTTGGTTCTTATTAAAACTGACAGCATGGATAAATGAATATAGAAGACTTATATGGAGCGGGCGACGGGACTCGAACCCGCGACCTGCGGCTTGGAAGGCCGCTGCTCTACCAACTGAGCTACGCCCGCTTCTGTCTAATACATTATAGCACAATCAATATATATGGAGGGGGCAGGATTCGAACCTGCGCAGGGCGGAAGCCCGGGGGATTTACAGTCCCCTGCCTTTGGCCGCTCGGCCACCCCTCCTTACATCCTGCCCCAATTCCTAAGCTGGCGGCGGGACTCGAACCCGCGCCCACGGGATTACAAATCCCGCGCTCTACCAACTGAGCTACGCCAGCTTTTATCACACGTGCCAATATATTATTGTATAAACAGCCTGAAGAGGTGTCAAGATGGACAGTGTTCCAATTCTGTTGGAAGTTTTCAAAAATGCATTTTCTTCCATAGCTGAAGAAATGGGAGTGGTGCTTCAAAGAACGGCGTTTTCCCCTAATATAAAGGAGCGGAGAGATTTCTCCTGTGCAATATTTGATAAAAAAGGAAATCTTGTAGCACAAGCGGCTCATATACCTGTGCACCTCGGGTCTATGCCGGAATCGGTTAAGGTAGCAATAAAAGAATTTAACTTCGAAGAAGGAGATATGGTTGTTCTCAACGACCCGTATATGGGTGGTACTCACCTGCCGGATATTACCTTGGTTGCTCCTTTTTTCTATGGAGGAGAACTCTTGTTCTTCATAGCAAACAGAGCACATCATTCTGATGTTGGAGGTTCTGCATCTGGGTCTATGCCCCTTTCAAGTTCTATATTTCAGGAAGGTTTCATAATCCCTCCTACTAAGCTTTTGAAAAAGGGTGAGCTAAACGAAGAGTTTATGAAACTGTTTTTGAGAAATGTGAGAACTCCAGAGGAAAGGGAAGGAGATTTCAAAGCCCAGATAATGGCTAATCTTGTAGGCTTAAAGAGATTAAGAGAATTGATAGAGAAGGAAGGCGTTCATAAAGTTGTATACTTCTCGGAGAAACTAATAGAGTATTCAGAGAAATTTATTAGAGAAAGAATAAAGAAATTACCTAAGGGGGAATATGAGTTTACAGATTATATGGAAGATGATGGTTACGGCAATGAAGATATAAAGATACACTTAAAGTTAAAGGTAAATGAAGATAAGTTAGTTTTTGACTTTACGAATTCAGATAAGCAAACTAAGGGAGGAATTAACGCTGTAAGAGCTATAACGTTATCCGCTGTTTACTACTGTGTTATATCTATCCTCGGTAAAGATATTCCCATAAATGAAGGGTGCTTTAAACCTATAGAGGTAATAACCAGAAAGGGAACAGTAGTAGATGCAAGTTTTCCTTATGGGGTTGCCGCAGGAAATGTAGAAACTTCTCAGCGTATAGTAGATGTTGTTCTGGGAGCTTTTGCCAAGGTTCTCCCGGAGGAAATACCTGCGGCGAGTCAGGGAACTATGAATAACGTAGCTGTAGGCGGTATAAATCCAAATACAGGAGAACCTTTTACTTACTATGAAACTATAGGCGGAGGTATGGGAGCAAGTGCAAGAGGTAATGGGGAAAGTGCTATACATTCCCATATGACTAATACCCTTAACACTCCGATAGAAGCTTTAGAACACCATTATCCGATGCTCATAACGGAATATTCAGTAAGGAAAAACTCAGGTGGAGAAGGGATGTTTAAAGGAGGAGATGGTATAGTAAGGGAATATGAGTTTTTAACAGATGTTGAAGTAACAGTTCTTTCGGAAAGGAGAAGATTATCTCCTTACGGACTTTTCGGCGGAAATCCTGGACAACCTGGAAAGAACATAGTTATTACTTCTGAAGGAATAAGGGAAATGCCTTCGAAGTTTGCTATCAGTTTGAAAAAAGGAGATAGACTTAGGATAGAAACTCCCGGTGGAGGAGGATATTTGAAAAGGGAAAAATGAAGTTAATAACAATAGATATAGGAAACAGCACTGTTGATTTGGTACTTTGGGAAGGAAATCAGAGGAAATGGTTTAAAAAGCTATCCCATAAGGAGTTTGAAAGGCTTGAGCCTATGAATATTTGCGGAATTGCCGTTTCCGTAAAGCCGAGCTTCAATGAAACCCTCCTTAAGAGATTTCCTAAGGTGAGATTCTTAGAAAAGGAACATATTCCCGTAGAGATAGCCTATAAAACATCTCACACTTTAGGTATAGATAGAGTTCTTCTTGCTTTCTCAGCTGTAGAGTTTTACGGGAAAGATGTAATACTCATAAGTGCAGGAACAGCACTTGTTATTGATTTAATTTTCGAAGGGAATTTTTACGGTGGATTTATTACTCTCGGTGTAAGTAAAAAATTAAAGGCTCTTTCCGAAATGACAGAAGGGATTCCCGAGTTTTTACCGAAAAAACTAAACCTTTCTATAGGGCGTTCTACGGAGGAGTGTGTAGTCGGAGGAGTTATAAAGGAAAGTGAAGTATTTCTTAAAGAGGTTATTGATAATTGGAAAAAAGAATATAAAAGAGACTTTAAGGTTGTAATTACGGGAGGAGAAGGAGAACTGTTTGAGGATTTGGGAGTTTACGATAAATTTCTTATTCACAAAGGATTGAAAAGATTATTTGATGCTAACCTGGGGATTTAATAACTTTATTAGAGCATCCTCATCTTTCTGGAGGGTGGCGACAAAAAAGATATCCTGAAACTTTACCGATTTCTCGGGCTTTATATCGATTATCACTTCTTTTCCGCCTTTTAAGAACTTTATCGCAGCATCGTACAGTTGCAAGTCAAACTCGTTTTTTGCAAACTTCCTATCTTTTTCCAGTTCTTTTATGAGTTGATTTTTAAATTCTTCGGGAGAGAGGCCTCTTTCTTTTGCTTCAACCTCCAATACCCTTTCCTTTAACCCTTTATCTTTGTAGTAAAATCTTGCACTTAAAAGCTTTAATGAACCCATTTCGGAAAGAATTTCAAGGGAATCTTTATCGGTGATTTCCTTCTTTTGTAGGTAATATTTCCAGAATTTGTGGTCGTAATTCCCTATCTCAACGGAGACAGTAATGGAAAACGCATTGGGATAATCAAGGCTTAACTTCCTAAGCAGAAATGTATTTTGTTCAGGTGATATGCTATAAGAGGTCTCTATATTGAATTTCTGGGCTTCGTATCCGTACTTTTTAAGGAAGAATTTTTCATTACTATCCAAAGGTTCAATATTGTGAAGGGAAAAATCCGCAGAAGTTTCCGAAAACTCCTTAATGACTACTTTACCAATCCTGTAAGATTCTCCGCTTTTGGCTTTGTAATAAATTCCTTCCACTGTAATTTCCTGTGTGAAGGGATTGTAATCAACGCTTGTATACTGAATTTCTCCCGTTTTCCTGAAGGTTTTTGATAGGAACCTTTCTACTTCCTCTTGTGCTTTCTTATCCATAAATATGTCGTAGAATTTGAAGCCTACTATTAATGCAATAACAGTCCCCAGAACTATTAATACTTTCTTCAAACCTTTACCTCCTCCCCTATTCTAATTTCCTTGCCCCATTCCGAGGCAGGTATATTTGTATTTAAGCACAATCTATAAAAGGTATCCTTAAAAACTTCTCGTGGAGAAAATTCTGAGAGACTATTTTTTCGAAATTCTATAAACTTTTTCACAAAATCCTTTATGACTTCCCCCGTCTCCGGATTCCTCGTAGGAACTGGACATCTTTTTGAAACGTTTGCACCTTCAACAACTACATTTCCAATCTTGAAAGTCTTTCCTACGAGACTATCCTCCCAAAAAGGAGGAGCATTTCCAATTTCTATATTTGCCCTGAACCTTTTTCTTGCTTCATCTTCGGATATATCGAACCAATTTGCAACGGTTCTTAGTGTAGCACTACTTACTATTGTTGGACCATGGGCTTTTCTATCGTCGGGAAATCCTCCTTCCTTATTTCTTTTTAGAAAAACCTTATACCCAAAAATTTCCGAAAAAAACTCGTTGACCTTATTTATTTCACCGAAAGAAAATTGCCACACTTCATTTCGGTACTTAAACTTGAATATTTCATTTTCAAAATCCACAAAACTTCTGATGAGATGAAACTTTTTCTCCTTTTTTGCGTTTACTATTTTTCCCTCTTCATCGAAAAAAGCAAATTCTCTATCATGCTCCAGAGAACCGTTTTCAATTATTTTTACGGATTCAACTTCTAGAGGGTCTAAACTTTTTATAGGGTATATGAAAATTCGGAAAATGTAAGGTTTTTGCATACCCGTATTAAAATAATAACATGAAAGAATTTTGGGTATGGATAGAACCTTTTGATAGAAAGTTAGTTTCCGTTTCCTTGGAGGCTGGAGCAAACGCAGTAGTAATCCCTGAAAAAGGAAGAGTTGAAGATGTAAAAAAAGCAGGAAGGATTACGGTAATTTCCCCCGACGGAGATTTAAAACTAGGTCAAGATGTGGTTTATGTATTGATAAAAGGCAAAGAAGACGAAGAAAAAGCCGCAAAATATCCTCCAAATGTTAAGGTTGTTGTTGAAACCACAGATTGGACTGTTATTCCCCTTGAAAATCTCATAGCTCAAAGAGAAGAACTTTATGCTGTTGTAAAAAATGCCCAAGAGGCAGAAGTAGCTTTACAAACTCTTGAAAAAGGAGTTAAGGGAGTAGTCTTAAAGTCAAGGGATATAAACGAAATTAAAAAGGTTGGCCAAATAGTTAGCGAACATGAAGAAGTCCTTCCCCTTGTTACCGTGAAGATTACCAAGATACTGC
Organism: Aquifex sp.; assembly: GCA_003978875.1. Classification (GTDB taxonomy): domain Bacteria; phylum Aquificota; class Aquificia; order Aquificales; family Aquificaceae; genus Aquifex. The sequence continues at coordinate 15,799 of QNXQ01000087.1, forward strand.
CGTTGGGACTCGGTGACAGAGTATGCGTAGATACCGTATCTTTGCTAAACAGAGGTGAGGGAATGTTGGTCGGAAACTCTTCCGGTGGGATGTTTCTGGTACATGCTGAAACCGAAGAGAACCCTTATGTAGCGGCGAGACCTTTTAGAGTGAATGCAGGAGCGGTTCATATGTACATAAGGGTTCCAAACAATAAAACCAAATATCTATGCGAACTAAAAGCCGGAGATAGGGTTATGGTTTACGATTCAAAGGGAAAAGGAAGAATAACTTATGTGGGAAGGGCTAAGGTAGAAAGAAGACCGATGTTGTTGATAGAAGCAAGATACGAAAATAAAAAACTGAGCTGTATTCTCCAAAATGCGGAAACTATAAGACTTACAAGACCAGACGGCACACCAATTTCCGTTTCCGAACTCAAGGAAGGTGATGAGGTTCTCGGCTATATAGAAGAAGCGGGAAGACACTTCGGTATGAAAGTTGAGGAAACAATTATAGAAAAGTGAGTGTAGAACTCTGGGGATACGTTTTAAAAGTAGCTATTGCTCTTATAATCACTATATCCCTGCTTTACTTTCTTTTACCCATTATTATTAAAAGAGGTATTAAAACCCGTAGAGGAAAAAATGTAGAAATTGAGGAAGTATTACCCCTTGGGAAAGAAATTTTCTTTGTAAGTTTACGTATAAAAGATAAAAGAATCTTTTTAATTTTTAGTCCATACTTTGCAAAGGTGCTCTATGAGGAAAGTATTGACGATAATACTTCTTAGCGGAGGATTAGCCTTTTCTCAAATTCCTTCCCTTGAGGTAAAAGTAGGAGAAGGAAATCTTGTAGATTCTATAAGACTCTTAATATTTTTAACAGTCCTCAGTCTAGTTCCTTCTATTCTTATAATGTTTACTTCGTTTACCCGTATAGTTGTAGTTTTATCACTCCTCAGGCAAGCAATAGGTACTCCTCAAGTTCCTCCCAATCAAATCGTTATAGCGTTATCCCTGTTTTTAACTTTTTTTATAATGAAACCTACCATAGACAAGATAAACTCCGAAGCTTTGGAACCATACATAAAAAAGGAAATTAGCGATAAAGAATTTTTTAAAAGGGTGGAGCTTTACGCAAAGGAGTTTATGTTAAAACATACACGAAAGGAGACAATAGAAGCTTTCTTGAGCGTTGCAAAAATACCGAAAAAGTCTATAAAAGAGCCGAAGGATATACCCTTAAGAGTTTTGATTCCTGCCTTTATGGTAAGTGAACTCAAAACAGCCTTTGAAATAGTGTTTCTCCTTTATATTCCATTCTTAATTGTAGACTTGGTAGTGGCTTCAATACTAATTTCTATGGGAATAATTATGATTCCTCCCCAACTTATATCATTACCCTTTAAGATTATGCTTTTCGTTCTCGCTAACGGTTGGGAACTAATAATACTTTCTTTGGTTAGGAGCTACCAGTAAGCGTTTTAATCGTTTTCTCTTCCTTTTATAACAAGCTTTATGGGAGCAAACTTTATATTCAAGTATTCGCGGAGCTTTTTTATGAAAAATCGCTTGTAATTTTCCTTCCAAGCGTCCGGGTAATTGGTTATGAGGATTATTGTGGGCGGTTTCGTGCTTTCCTGAAAGGCGTAATATACCTTTATCTCTTTACCTCTGTATCTGGGAGGAGGTTTTTCCGATAAAATTTTGTGGACAGCTCTGTTTACAAAGGAGGTTTTGTGCTGTTTAGTGTAATCGTTATATACGATATCTATACATTCTAAAAGGTCTTCTACACCTTTACCTTTGGTAGCTACAGTGTAAATTATCGGTGCATAATCCAGGAAGAAAAGTTCTTTCCTTATTATCGCTTCCAGTTCTTCTTTACTCCACGGAGAGATATCCATTTTGTTAGCAACTATTACACAGCCTTTATACCTTCTTTCTATAAGTCCTCCGAGCCTTTTATCCTGGCGGGTGGGTCCTTCTGAGGCATCTATTACAAGACAACATATATCTGCAAGTTCTATTGCCTTTATGCTTCTACCTACGGAGAAAAACTCTATACCGTATTCAACCTTAGAAGGTCTTCTAACTCCAGCTGTATCAATCAATATAAAACTTTTATCCTTCCATTTGAAAGGTACTTCTATAGCATCTCTAGTTGTTCCGGCAATTGGAGATACAATCACTCTTTCATCTTTCAGGATTGCATTTATTAAGGAGGATTTACCTACATTAGGTCTTCCTATAAAAGCAACCTTTATACCTTCTTCTATTAGATTTACTTTATCCTCTTTGAGCCTTTTTACAATTTCGTCAAGAAGTTCTCCAGTTCCCTTACCGTGCTCTGCGGATATAGGAAATAAATTTTCAAATCCCAAAGAGTAGAATTCCCCTACAATTTTTTCATCTTTCAAGTTATCTATCTTATTAACAACGAGAATAACTTTTTCCTTAAAGGGATAAAGGTATTTAGCTATTTCTTCATCGAGGGGATTGATGCCGTCTTTTCCATCTACGACAAACAGTATAACATCCGCATTTGGAATTTCATTCTCCACTACCTTTTTAACTTCCCTTATCAGTTGATCCTTTGTTTCAGGAATTAGTCCTCCTGTATCTACAATTATGAACTCTTTTCCTCCCCAGCTAGCTTTGGCCTCTATTTTATCCCTGGTTACTCCCGGATAGTCTTCAACTATTGCATAGCGTCTTCCTATAATTCTGTTGAATAAAGTGGATTTCCCTACATTAGGTCTTCCGATAATTACTACCCTGTTATTCATTGTTCAAGTTCTCCCAATTTATAAGCCTTAAGAAGTTTCCTCTGCTCATCCAATATAAATTGCTCAATAATTTGTTCCTCTTTCCTTGAAATCTCTTCAAATTTAATACCCACACAAATTCTCTTCTCGTATACAACCCTATGGACTACTGTGCCAAGTAAATTACTTAATCTATAACCTTTAAGAATAAAGTCAAGAATAACTTTTTGCCCTTCTTTTATATTTATATTACCTTGATAACAAACCCTTGCACCTCTCAAGCTTATATCTTCTATTGTTCCTTCAAGTTTAATTTCTTCACCTTCCTTAGTTAAAATCGTAAAGCTTACAGGAATATTCACCTTCCATCTTATACTTTGTCTTAATTGAACTCTATTCAACTTATCTGTGTGCTTTATGGCCAGTACTATTCTGCCCATTTCCATAAAAATCCTATCAACCGTGCCCTCGAAAGAATATCTACCGTCATTCTCCCTCAAAAATAGAAACTCTATTTTGTCTCCAACTTTTACATCTGCAGGTTCAAGGAGAGCTATGTATATATGCTCCTCATCTTTGTCAAATACATAAGCCTCCACTTTTTGATTTCTTATCACAATGTGTCCTGTCTGATAGACTTCTATGTCCCTTGTGGTAGTAAGAGGAATAAACCAAGGAAGAGAGCTATACCTTAGTTTCATTCGAATTGCAGAGATAAGTTTTATCTCCTCAGGGTCTCCGTTTTTTACTATCTTATCCACTACTTTTTCAAATAAAGCCTTATTTTCGAATATTAAGTTTGGATTTATGGGAAAAGTTTTTAAGTATTTCCAAAGAAGCTCTGCCTCTTCGAGTGTAAGGTCAAAATCTTTAGCCCGTGAGAGAAAAAAAACTTTAACTTTTGTTTTTTCTTTCAGTTTCATATAAATGACAGGAATAATAACTAGGGAGATAAAAACTGAACTAACTACGATAAGTATTAATATTTCTTGGGGCGAGGGGCCCCGAGAAAGGTAACGGGTTGCTTCAATGAAAGTATCAAATCCCGCCTGAGCATCCATAAACTTGTTAGGAAAGGTGTTCAAGAACCATCTGCTTTAGAGCTTCCTTGGGTTGAACCCCTATTCTCGTATCTACAACCTCTCCATTTTTGAAAAGGATTATTGTGGGTATGGCTCTTATTCCATACCTCATTGCTATATTTGGATTTTCATCTGTGTTGAGTTTTCCTACTTTAATTTGCTCTCCAAATTCTTCCGCAAGCTCTTCAATTATGGGAGCTATAATTCTACAGGGTCCACACCAAGGTGCCCAGAAATCTACAAGAACAGGTTTATCAGCTTGGAGAACCTCTTGTTCCCAGTTTTGTTCACTCAGTTCAATAACTCTACCCGCCATTTTCTTCCTCCTTAATTAGTAGATTGTAAATTTTCTTAACGCGTTCGTCTTTAATATAGTAGCATATTATTGAACCTTCCCTTTTCCAACCTACTATACCTCTAGACCTGAGAATAGATAGGTGTTGCGAAACACTGGGCTGTGATAAGTTAAGAAGTTCCCCCAAATTTTTAACACATTGTTTTCCTTCAATGAGTATACTTATAATTCTGAGCCTTACTGGATGAGAAAGGGCTTTAAAAAACTCTGCAAGCTCCTCAAGCTTTTCTTCATTGAGAATATCCTGCCTAATCATCCTACTATTTAATTTACCAAAAAATTATTATTATTTAATATTCGCATTATTAAATTTCCTTAAGTAGTTCATAAGCTTGTTTAAGCTCCTCCTTATCTCTTACCTTTGAATACTTAAATCTTTGATATGTCCTCACTATAAATTTAACTTCTTCATAAATATCTTTACCCTTAACAGCCTCTATAACCTTTTCTGGAAGATTTTCTCTTACTCCATATTTTTCGAGTTTCCTTAACAATTTTCTGTATAAATTTTCGGGAGTTTTACGAATTTCCCTAACGTAAATAAAGTAACCTGCTATGCCGCTAAGGGTTAATAAAAGAAACAAGAGTATTTTTTCTGAATTTTTAACAAACATTTTCAATAAATCTGAGGTAGTAATTAATATGCTTTTCTGTTTTTCTGTATCAAAGTTTACTATATTTTTATACCAGAATGTCAATATAGCATCGTAAATCAAAGAAAGCTTAGAAATTTCTCTTATACCTTCCGGAACGTATGGAGGTGTTGTATCTACTCTTATCCACTTATTCCCATCGTAAGCTTCCACCCAGACGTGTGCCATTGCATTTATTACAATGTAATAGTCACCGTATTCATTCTTTATAGCTCCGTAGAATCCTGTTATTAACCTTGAAGGAACACCCATAAGTCTGAGCAAAATAGCGGTGGACGAGGCAAAATATTCGCAGTTTCCCTTTTTTGATACAAAAAGAAAGTATTCCAACGGATTTCCTTCATATTTATCCAGTGTTAATGAGTATTTAAACCCTTCCTTTTGAAAGAACTCCTGAACTCTCATTATTTTTTCTTTAGGTGTTTTAGCTCCTTTACTGAGCTTTTTAGCTAAGTTTACTATGCTTTTGGGAATGTCCTTAGGCACATATGTGTAAACAGGTAAAGGTTTGTCCTTCGGTGGATTTTTTGAAAAAGTGGCTTTTATTTTAATAGGTTTGCTGATAGGTTTGTTAAATTCGTAAAACCCTCCTTTGAATCTCACAAATTTTGTGGAAGTCCCTTCAACTTTTAAAATTTTTATCGGATAATCAATCAAAGGTAAAAATTTGTCGAAGGTTGGTTCAAGAATTATTGTGTATTCTGTTCCTTTTGCGTAGGATTCCTTTTCAGGAATTTTAAGAGTTCTTATCCAGCGGTTTTTATAAAAAGTATCGAGAACGGAAACTCTCCAGTAGGGCTGTTTGTCAAATTCAACACCGAAGACTCTTAAAACTACGGATTTATCAAGCTGTATTTCTCCTACCTTTCCAAGTTCAACTTCTTCCGTAATACCACTAATAAGCTTTTTTTCTCCACTTCTGAATAAATCGAATAAAGGCTTATCGACTCTCGGAAGAATTACGAAAAAGAACCATGCAAATATGAAAGAACTAAAGGAAAAACCTAAGGAAACCAGTAAAATCTTCTTAAATACTTCTTTTTTTAAATATATATTTCCCAAGTTTTTGTAAAAATTTAGGAAAATAAGCAATGAAATTCCTAAGAATATTTCAAGTATAAATATTAGTAAATAATAGATATCCATCTTCACAGCTGTTGCCAAAGCAATTCCAAGAAAACTTAAAAGTAGTATTTGGTAAAAATCTCTTATATTTTTCTCTTCAAGGAGTTTAATTCCAATTAGAAATACCAAAGTATTGGATATAGGTTTTATCAAATTTTCAAGAGATAAGCTGCTTAGTAGTACTATAACTCCTACTAAAGCTGTAATGTTTATATAAATCCTTGGAATCTTGATTTTATTTCTAAAATCGTTAAATATCCCTAATGGAATGCTGAATAAAACAAATATGTATAAGAAGGTATCGGTAATTCCGTATAGGCTGAATACAGTGTTCAGGATTGTAAGATAGGTTATGAGAATTATTAATGTTCTAATAGAAACCTCGCTTCTTTCCATATTCTCCTATCCACGTAAATTCTATACAGTTTTATTGGTTTTAGAGAAGCTATCAGCGGAGAAAGTTCATGAGCTTTTTTCAACCCTCTTTCCGTTTTTATATATATATTTCCACCGTACAACACTTTTTTTACCTCGTCAAACCTCAAAAGTTCTTTAGGGAAATTTCCTAAAAGTTTTTCTTTTATTTCCTCGTATGCTTCGTAATTTTCGGTAGATATAAGGTTTTTAAAATGTTGTCTCCCGAATATTCGGAGAAAATCCTCCCTGAATTCCTTTTTTTCAAAAATTTTTGAGATTACATACGTATCGTTAATTTTCAAAAATTGGGATATATTGTTTAAGTCCTCTGATTTTAAAAGTTTTTTAATAAATTCTATGAGATGTATGCTTAAAATTCTTACGCTTTTGTGAAAGTAAACCTGAATATACATGAAGTATCGAGAAATTAGGAAATTTTCTAAAGCTCGTAATCCGCTTATATCTACCACAATCTTATCCTCATAGAGATGTGTTGTGTTTATTAACCGCTCGTAATCGAAGAAACCGTAAGATACTCCGCAAAAATATGCGTCCCTTCTTAAGTAGTCCATGCGGTCTGAACCAAATTCACCTGTGATTATTTCACTTAAGGATTTTTCCTCCTTATCTTTAGGTCTTCCCAAGGTAATCCTTATTAAGCTCTCTATATCTTCATGGCTGAATTCCTTTCTCAGTATTTCATATATTTCTGTTTCTTTTATAACTCTTTCGGTAAAGTCTTCGTGGGTTTTGCTTTCCGGCAAAAGTACTTCCGTGGTATGTGAAAAGGGTGGGTGTCCTATATCGTGAAGCAATCCCGCAAGCCTGAGTAATTTTACTTCTTTCAATTTAAGGTGGTTTGCCAATTTATCCGTAATGTTGAGAACACCGAGCGAATGTTCAAACCTTGTGTGTTGAGCAGAGGGAAAAACGAGATAAGCAACACCTAACTGTTTTATGTACCTTAGCCTCTGAAAGGGCAATGAATCAACTATTTTAAGTTCCAGGTCATTTAACTTTATGAAACCGTACAAAGGGTCTGAAAATTCCTTCATAATTTAGTTGGGATTCATAGTTCGGTTCTCAATATCCTTTATCCTTTTCATAGTCTTATCGAATTCCTCCAGATTTTTTATAACTTCTGCTAAATATTTTGCCGCTGAAGTGTAAAGTTCTCTCAGCTCATCATCATTTGCTTTCTGGGCTTTTTCAACAAGATTTTTATGAAAGAGTAATAATCCGCTTCTGAGCTGATTGAACTCCATCTTCTACCTCCCAAGGATTTTAAAAATTTCCATATCCTAGATAAGATATTCCTTTTTTTACCTTTATTCTCTTTAACAAACTCTATTCTTATATATCTGAACTGCCCTTTTTTAATATCCTTCATAAATTTTTCGATTTCTTTTCTAAATTTTCCTATATTTACTGAATAGTAAATACCCGGTATTTCTTTTAAAATAGATAAAGCCCTTTTTAAGTTTTCCTCTTTTACATTCCCAGTTTCGGCATAAGTATGGAAGAAATCCGCTACGAGATGAATTGATTCAAAGAATTTCTTTTCATTAGGATATCTCATCATAAGGATTTCTCCGTAATACTTAGATTCTTTGAATAGTTTCTCGTTAAATGAAAGGACTAAGAGCCGTGCGGATACATCCGGAGTTATATTATTTCCGTAAGTGAGTTTAGAACTTAAAACAGACCAATACTTTAGAAGTTTTGTATAGAATTTGTAAAAATCTTCTCTATAATCCTGAACTATTCCGACTTTTAATTTCTCCGTGTTGGTCAGCGTGAGAAGTTCTTTTCCCGTATAAATTTTTCCTTCTCTATCTTTTACGTAAAAAATACCAAGTTCTAATAAAACATCCTGCCAATTTCCTCCAATAAGTTTGTAAGGTTTTTCTGCACAATTTAGTAATCTCTCTAGGTCTATTTCATAATCTCCCATTTTTCTAACCTGTTGACAATAGCATATTAGGTATAAAAGTATTTCTTTTTTATACGGGTCATCGAGAAGTTCAAGGAAAAGATGTTCTATTCTATCTAACTCCTCCCAAATGCGAATCATAAACTTAATTTAAATTCGGTTAAAAGAAGTATCAAGGAAAAGAAATTAGCTCAGGCACGGGAAAACCGCCTGTAAACCATTTCGTAAACCGTAGGTATTATAAGCAGGGTGAGGATTGTCGAGGTAATAATTCCTCCTACTACAACGGTCGCCAGCGGCTTTTGAACTTCCGAGCCTATATCGGTAATAATTAGCAAAGGGAGAAGACCTATAAATGTTGTAGTTGCAGTAATCAGGATTGGACGAAGTCTCAAAAGAGAAGCCCTTTTTACCGCTTCCCTTATTTCTAAACCTTCTTCTAACATAATTCTTATATATGAAACAAGAACTACACCGTTTAAAGTCGCAATACCGAATATAGCGATAAATCCTATTGCTGACGGTACAGATAGGTTAAAACCTGAGAAATATAGAGCTATAATTCCACCTATAACAGCAAAAGGCACGTTAAGCATAACGATAAGGGCATCCCTGATAGAGTTAAAGTTCAAGTAAAGAAGAATGAATATTAAGAATATGGATACTGGTACAGCTATGGAGAGTTTCTTCATAGCTCTCTTTTGGTTTTCAAACTGCCCACCGAAGGTAATAAAGTAGCCTTCTGACAGTTTTACCTTAGCTTTTATTTTTTCCCTTAATTCTTCAACAAAGCTTCCTATGTCTCTATTCTCTACATTTGTCATTACCAGGGCATACCTTATATTGTTCTCCCTTCTTATTACAAAAAGGCCGGGTTCCACTTTGAGTTCGATAAGTTCACCGAGTTTAAAAATTCTTCCGTTTTTCTCGTAAAAGGGAAGTTCCTTAAGTTTATCCACATCTCCTTTAAATTCTTCCGGAAGAGAAAGAACTATCGGAAATAGAAGTGTGTCACTTTGCAGAACTCCTACCTGACTACCTCCAAGAAGGTATTTGACCAGAGATAAAACTTCTTCCTTGGTTATTCCGTAGCGGTTAAGGATATCCTCTTTGGGATATATTCGGAGTTGTAATCTTCCCGCTTGAATTTCTTTCTCTACATCAACCGCTCCGGGTGTGTGCTCAACAATTTCCTTTACTTCATCGGCAAGTTTATTGAGAACTTCCGGATTACTGCCGAAAATCTTTATAGCTATATCCGCTTTTATTCCCGATAAGAGTTCATCAATTCTCATCTTTATGGGTTGTGTAAAGGAAAAAGATGCGGGAAGCCATGAAAGTTTTTCTCTGAGTATATCGTTAAATTCTTCCCTTGTTTTAAAAGTCTTCCACTCGTTCTGAGGCTTCATCAATATCCACGTCTCGATGTAGTTTACATCCGCAGGCTCTCCCTTTTCCGCTCTGCCCACCGTGGAGAAAGCATGCGTAACTTCTGGGAATTTTAAAGCCTCTTTTTCTATTGCAGTAGCTATCTTTTTTGATTCCTCAAGGGATATATTAGGGTCGAGATAAGCTTTTACGAGAACAGCTCCTTCTTCTAACTCCGGCATAAATTCAGTTCCTATTCTTGTAAGAAGGAATAGGCTGAATATGAAAGATACCAGTGTAATGGTTATTAGCGGAATTCTGAATTTAAAAGAGAAATCCAGAACTCTTTCGTAGAACCTACCTGCTATCTTTATTAGAAAACTGTAGGGTTCTTTACCCGGTTTCAGGAAGTAATAGGACAATACGGGAATAAAAATATAGGCTACAAGCAGAGAAGAGAGCAGGGCAATTATTAGAGTAAGAGCCAAAGGTTTAAAGAATTTACCTTCCACCGATTCGAAAACAAATATGGGTGAGAAAACTATAGCTATTATCAAAACGGAAAAGAGTATGGGTCTCCATACTTCCTTTATGGAATCCAAAATGATTGAAAATTTGAAAGCAGTCTTACTTTCGGATAGGTGTCTATAAATGTTTTCCACTATGACTACAGAGGAATCCACAAACATTCCTATACCTATAGCGAGTCCTCCGAGGGTCATGAGATTTCCGCTCATTCCCCATTCTCTCATCACAATGAAAGCTATAAGCAGTGTAAGCGGCAGTGAGGATATAACTATCAATGATGCCCGTAAGTTCCCAAGGAGAACTGCGGTAATCAAAGCCACCAAGAGCATACCGCTGAAGAGTGCTTTCTGTATAGTAGAAACAGCCTTCTCCGTAAGGTAGGCCTGGTCGTAAAGAAGTTCAAGTTCAATACCTTTGGGTAGGACTTCTTTAATTTCTTCCAGCTTTCTCTTTACCTTGTCAACGACACTTTTTGTATTTTCGTATATACGTTTGATTACTATATTTCCTTGAACTTCTTCTCCGTTCATGGTAAAAGCTCCTCTTCTGTTGGGCAGTTTTCCTTTCTTCACTTCCGCTATGTCTCTTAGCAGAACGGGGATGCCCCTATCTTTATTCACTTTCACAGGAATGTTTAACAAATCTTCAATGGACTTTATTCTCCCTAAACCTCTCACTACTAGGTCGCCTTCTGGAGATAGGTAGAAGCCTCCTTCCACGATGAGGTTATTCTTCTTAAGAGCTTCAAGTAAATCTGCAAAGGTAATACCGTATTCCAAGAACTTTTCGGATTTCGGAATTATTAGATAGGAGAGCTCCGGGCCGAATTGCACTATTTCCTCCACTCCGCCTACGCTCATTATTAACGGTCTTGCTACCCACTGTTGATATATGGACTTTAACTCTTCAAGGCTGTATTTCCCTTCCTTATCCTTGAGTGTATAGAGGAGTATATTTCCCAAACCCGTAGAATTGGGACCCATAACCGGAGTGTAGCCTTTGGGAATTTTAGCCATGGCATCTGGTAGTTTTTCCATAACGAGTCTTCTTGCGAAGTAAACATCTGTTCCGTCCTTAAAGTAGACGGAGACGTAGGAAAGTCCCGGTAAGGAAACACTTCTTACGAGGGTGACGTCTTTGAGACCGTTCATGACGGATTCTATAGGGATAGTAATTAGTGTTTCCACCTCTTCTGCAGAAAGGCCGGGAGCTTCGGTATATATGTTTACTTGAACCGGAGTCGGATCAGGAAAAGCATCTATAGGGAGTTCTTTATAGCTTTTTATTCCATAAATAACTACAACTACAAGAAAAATTAACACGAGGAGTCTGTTCTTTAAAATGGTTCTGAACATCTTCTTACCTCCGATTAATGGGCATGTCCCCCCTCTTCAAGACCTACAAGTTTTACCTTTAGGAAGTTAACACCCTCTACAGCTATTTTTTCGCCTTCCCTTAAGCCTTCAACCAGGACTTCGCTACCTAAGTCTCTAATAACGGCCACTTCTCTGGGAATGAATTTTCCATCTTTATATACGAAAACGATATTTTCCCCTTCTATTTCTTTTACGGCTTTTTTGGGTATTACTATTCCTAAACTCTCGCCGGTGTAGACCTTCATTTCAACAAACATATTGGGAAGTAAATGATGTCCCTTATTCCTTAACGAACACCTTACCTTTACTTTACGGGTTTCAGGGTCTACTTTATGGTCTACATATTCCA
>QNXQ01000059.1 GCA_003978875.1 Aquifex sp.
AAACAGGAAGGCTTCTCAAAACCTTGGAAGGGCATGGAGGCTCGGTTTATTCAGTCTCGTTCAGTCCAGATGGAAAGCTCCTCGCTTCGGGAAGCTGGGATAACACCATCAAGATATGGGATGTAAGAGAGGTTTTCTCCTCCTCCTCCTACTACTACTACGCTTTTACTCCTGTCGAGGTGAAAGTGAAGGGAAGGGTTTTTTCTTTCCCTAAGGGTTCTTTCTTTGAGTTTGAATCTGGGGAGAGGGTATTCAGAGTTTCTGGAAAGGTCTTTGAAGGGAATCCTGTTGATAACTTAGTGAAGGGTAAACTTATAAGGCTTTATCCTGTGAAGAGGGAGGTTGTATTTGCCAAGAACACAGTTGTAAAGATACACCCTAATTCCGAGATTCCCATAGGGGAAGTAGAAGGGGGAATTATCACTAAGAGGGTTTTCTGCACTGAAGAAATCTCCTTCTGCTATGTAAGACTCGAAGAAATCAAGGGAGTGGTAAATCCTGATAACCTATACCATATCAATCCTTACAATGACAGGCTTTTAGTTATAAAAGACACCTCTTTAAGGGACGCACCTTTGGGAAAGGAAATAAAGAGGATTGAAAAGGATTCAACTGTCGAGACCATTTATCGTATTCCTGAGCTTGGAGTTTATAAGGTTTCCTTTAACGGAACACAGGGGTGGGTAGATGCTCAAGCCCTCAGGAAACTCACCTTCAAAAATGTAAACCTCACAGTAGTAGCAAAAGAGAAAGTTCCTATCAAAAGAAGTCCCTATAGTGATATAGTGTTAGGTTACGTTAATAAAGGGGAAATACTTTGGATTAGCAAGGTAGAAAAGACGACAGGATATTACCTCATAAGGAACGGATTTTCCTCTCCCAAGTACTTCATCAGAATTAAAGAGGTAAACCCACCGAAAACGATGTGGAATTTAGAGGATACGGAGTTATATCTTACTCCTGAAGGAAAAGATGCTGTAAAGAAGGTAGAAAAGCTTACAAAGTTTAGAATTCTTTACGAGACGGAAGATTACTATTTTGGAGAATCCAAGAAAGGAAAGGGATGGGTAAAGAAAAATGTTATGAGTGAAAAGAAAACCGATTTATACAAACCTGTAGTAAATATAAAGGGTGGGCACGGACTTATGAAGATATACGTAGCGGATGACACATCTATAGCGGGAGTATACGTAAACGGAGAGCCTTTGATGGAATTTGAGAGGGTAAAGTATCCCGGACACCTACCCTTTGAACCTGAAGACGAAAGAGTTTATTATTACAGATATAATAGACTACCCCAAAAAATTACCATCATGGTCGAAGACAACACGGGTAAAGTTGAGTATTATCACCTGAGCAGGGAGGACTTGGAATGAAGAAGCTCAAATACACTTCATTAATTCTTTTGTTACTTCTCGGTATCTCCTTCGGAGGTAGTATAAGAATTCTCATTGACACGAAGATTTCTTCGATAAACCGCAGTGTAGTTTTACAGGAGATAATGAAAAACTTAGAAATTTACAGGGTATCCGCGGAGATACTCAGCGAGGATTTATCCCAGTTTTACGAAAACTACATAAACTTAGGAGACGAATACATAGAGAGGTATATGCTTCAAAACAACATAGACCTTTTGAACTTCGTTCATGAGGAGGAAGACCGAATAACCGTATACACATTTACAAATCCCAAAAAGGATTTTGTCTCTGAAACCTGTTATATCCCCAGAAAGGTAGTAAAAGATAATGAGGTGTTAATAAAGAGCGTTGTAAGTTGCCTGCTCAAAAATATGTATGCACTCGGCAGATTAAATGCGGAAGGTAGGGAGCTATGAGGTTTATTTTATTCACAATATCTTTTTTAATATTGCTAATTTCTTGTTCCAAGAAAGTAGAGGAAGTAAAACCCAAGAAGTATTCCGAGGAAGAGTATAAAGTCCTCCTCCAGAAAAAGGAATTCTTAAAGAAAGTAAATCCGGTAGCGGTTGAAAATGTCTCGCCTTTGGAAAAATACATAATAGCCCAAGTTATAAAGCCGGAAAGGTCTATAGTCTTTGTAATAAAACCCCCAAGCCCTATTGAAAGGGTTTTGTATATGAATATAAAGTCAAAGGCTTTCGGATTGGATTTTATCGCGATTGAAGGCTATGACTTTTTTGTAGACCCTTTTTCCGATGAAATTCTACTCAGTATTAAAATACCATACATATACACCCTTAAAGGGAGGGTGGTTTACGATGTCTATTACGTTTATCAAGGAGAGGATGGGAATATACGCTTTGGCGATAAAAGAATTGTTGTACTCTACAAACCCTTTGAAAAGGGTAAACCCTATAACTATATAACGGATTTAGATGAACTTATAGAATACTTTGCGGATAACGATGAAGTTAGGAAGAAGATTAAAGAGGAATTTAAGCGTGTCAACATCAATAGATTTCCCGAAGGATATAAAAAATTATTGATTAAACTTAAAGAGGAAATAGAATGATAACCATACTTCTTTTATTAATCTTAATAAAATTTTCCTTTTCCTTAGTTTTTGATGAACCTAAAAGCGTAGAAGAACTAAAGTCGGTTCTTTTGAGCGATGAGTTTATAGCTCATATAATAAGAAAAGATAAATTGGACTATCATTCCGCCCAAAGCATATATAAACGTAAGAAAATTGAACAGATTAAAGGACTGCCTTCTATTCTCAGAGAATTCTTTGAAACTAAAAAAGATTTACAAAGGAAATTGGAAGAGTTAAAACTTTTGATATCCGCGTATGAGATACCAAAAGGAACCCCTATAAGGGAAGTAAGCGGAATACTAATCGATAGAATTTTAAATAAATATTCGGACGTTTACGTAGAAATACCCATGCTTTCCGGAATGGTAGTCCCTTACACTGAGGCGGACAGGGTGTATGATATTGTAAACACATTGAACACCTTTAACATCTTAGAGGTTTTTGCTCAGAATTTAGTAAACGTTCACGAAACCTTCGGAAAAGAGAAGAAAAGTTTAATAACAATAGAAAAGTTTGGCTCAATTGAGGTTTTAGAGTCTATAAAACCCTGTCAACAATACACAAAGGAAGCGATTTATTTTGTGGATTTTAAGATATACATGTTCTTTCCCTTTAAAAAAAGTACAGATAGTGAGAATAAGTCAGAGGCTCGTTTTGAAAATGAAGATTTTTACAGATATTCATACGTTATACCCGAGAATTCTAAAGACATAACGGATTTTGTAGGTAAGTATATAACGAGTAAAAAAATTTATAATTCCTGTGTTCAGAGAATTTTACACGTATACCAGACCTTCAAAGGTTCAAACAAAAACAGCAAAAGCTTAATGAAAAATATAGAAAGCAAATTCTTAGAAGAATACTTTAGAGTTAAGAAACGGTTTCAGGATTTAGTAATGGAATGTTATGAATGCCAGACTATTAACGATGTTATAAGGTTTTACGAGAGAAAAATAGAGAACTTAGATTACAAACAAATCAGCAGGTCCTACGTAACGATTCACGAAAGAGAACCATTAAGCTTAAAACAAGCGGTAAAGGAAATGATATTAGAGAGTTTAATGGAAATTGAGAAAAAGCTAAAAGTTGATTATATAAAGCTTGTAGATGAAATAAGGAATTATACTGATATAAAGACCCTTTCCGAAAAGTATTCTCTATATCCTGTTATAAAGGCGGTGGAGGTATATCCCTTTATAAGGGAGAATAAGTTCGGTTTAGTAGTTGTATACGATGTGATACTAAAACAAGAGAGAAAATCGGAAGAAAAGGTTTTGAACATATACGGTTATACCCTAAGTTTCGTTAAGGTGAAATTAAGGAGTAAAGACATCTGGCTTTCCGAAACGGAAATACCCATAGGTTTGATTAGAAGGTTGCCTAACAGCTATGAATTCTTCGATAAGCAATGTATAAGGCGGTATCAAGACTTCATAAATTTAAATAATTATCCCGCGGTATGTATAAAACAGGATAAGTTGAATACACTAATATCCCTAATAAACCGTAGGCTCTATAAGAGATATGGAGAAAAATATAAGGTTAGACTTCCTTTCTGCAACGAAATGAGAGAATTATTAAAAATAGGTGTCTCCGAGAAGGGTAAATGTAAGTGTAAAATCAAGCCTTGCAGACCTGTTATTTATCCTTCATCTCCAGTGGCGGTAGGTGAAGGAGAACTAAACGTTACAAACTTGAGAAATCTTTGTGGAAACGTTGCGGAAGTTTGCTTAGATTCTCCTTACATCAAAGCTATCGGAGGTCACTATATGTTTGGAGAGGATGCCTACATCATGCCGTTAGAGTGGATATATACACCTAAACCTTATTTTGGTTTGAGATTTGTTGTGGAGGTTAAGGAATGAAAAAAATCCTTTTATCCCTTTCTCTCCTTTCTTCTTTTACCTTTGGAGATGTGATTATAAATCCTCCTTTTGTAAGAGCGAAAGGTATGGCGGAAGCCTTTACATCAATAGGTGGTGATGGTTCCGCTATATATTACAACCCTGCAACCTTAGTTAACTTAGGACTGGAAAAAGATATGGGTTTTTTTTCTTTTAGTATTGGAAACAGAGACTATATAGATGCGAAGGAAGGAGGAATTAAAGAAGGCTCGAAAGCTGTCTTTTTTGGATTAGGAGCGAGTCGTAAAACAATAGGATTTTCACTGGCTTTTTATTCACTTTCTGAGATAACTTACATGTGTAATGCAAATGCTCAATACTCTTATTGCAAACAATATACCTCCGTTTTCCAAATAGGTGCGGGTTTTGAATTATTCAGTATAGAAAGAACTGGCACCGCATTATCTATAGGTTTATCCGGTTTTTCCCTTGTATCTCGATATGACGAATATTATGACGAAGACAATGACGGGGAATACGAACTTATAAACGAGGAAGTAGACCTGAAAAGTAATATCGGTGGTTCCTTTGGTGTATACGTTAGATTGTTTGAAAGTGAGCGTTTAGCCTTGGATATGGGAGCTTCTTACAGAACAAAATTAGACGTTTACGAAGAAACTTATTATGGTGAAAAAAAACAAACCTTCTTCGATATGCCTCCTGCTCTTTTTTATGGAGTTTCCGCTAAAATACTTCTCCCTTTTGCCTACTTGATAGTATCTTACGATGAACATGAAACCTATTACTCCGAAATGGATTACAAAATCTTAGGAGATTCCAAGAGAAAAAGCTTGGGACTGGAAATAGCTTTTGAGAGGTTCGCAATTAGGGGAGGTATGTTTAAAGAAGATTTCGAGAATACATTACTGGATTCTAAGGGATATACTTTTGGTTTCTCTATCAGAATATCTAAATTTATTTTTTCAGGGGCGTGGGAATTCAGAAAAACTGATTTAGGTGAGGATAGTTTTAATACTACATCCTATTACGGCAGTTTAGACCTTCAGTTTTAGACGAGGGGAAAAAATGCGTGGGATTGTGATTGTATTTCTTTTCTTGGGAGTGTTTTCTCTCGCTGTAGGCAAATGTAAGGTTCTAAAGGAAGACAGATACAAAGAAAGAGCTTACAATTTGTATGTAAAAGCTTTAAAGCTATACGAGGAAAATAAATTAAAGGAAGCCTATAGGACGTTAAAACAAGCTCTTGAGATATACGATACGGATGAAGATTACATACCTATATCTTACGAGTGCAGTAAGCTTATTCCCGGTGCTTATCTACCCATTAGAAAAAAGTACTTCAAAGAGGACAAAAAAGAATACGATGTATACAAACTAATGAGAAATATAAAGCTTAAACTCTATCCTAAATTATTGGTCATATTAAAGATATCTTCTAATCGGTTGAGGGTGAGCGTATACAATTTAGGAAATAAAGAGGATACCCTACCCGCGGACGATGTAAAGGTTATAGTGTGGAGATACTCATATAAAGATGAAAAGAATTTAGGAGATATAGGTGCCGGTGAAAAGAAAGAAATAGTCATAGAGGGGGGAGGTTATAGTAAAGTAGAGGTAAAAGAGCGTTATGGATTTACTCCTTTTCCTATAGATTTAAAACCTCACAATGAAGTTTATTAGGTCTTCCGTTGATTTTAAGGTTTGCCTTTAATGTGAAATCTCCACTTAAGTTTTTTAGTTTAGGGAAAACCATTTTTATTGTTCCCTGTTTTACATTTTTTGCCTCTTGACTTACTACAAACCAATCATTATCATCGCACAAATTGTTAATACAAACTCCCTCAGCGTAATAGGCTTTTCCCGATAGGAGTTTTATATCGGAAATTTCTAAATTTATACTCTTATTTGCATAGAATTTAAATTTACACACAAAAGGATTTCCAAACTTTGTTCCATCTACTTTTATATTCTTTTTGAAGGAACAATTTAACGAATTTATGACAAGATTTTTGATAGGTTTACATACGTTTTTTACGTAAAATTGAATTTTCTTACTCACAGTTGGACCATGTTTATCTATTACTACAAATTCCGCGGATTTTTTACCTACAGTTGAGTATCTTACTTTATATATACCTTTACAGGGTACTTTTCTCTTATTGTTTCCAAATCTAAGTATACACTCTTTTACTGTTTTATCTTTGTCAAAGGCTTTAAGTTCAAAAACAGCATCACCGTATACACTTTTGTGGAGAATCTTAAAACTCCTTATTTCGGGAACGGAATTGATGAATATCTCTTCCTCGAGGCTTGCCTTTACTTCTTCACCAAAGTCATCTCTAACTATTATAGCAGGTTTATACTTTCCACTTTGTTCATAGGTATAGGTAAAGGTGTAGGTTCCTCCTTTTGAGGAACAATTCAAGAAAATGCGTTTGTTTTCCTCTCCTGATACAAATAAACACTCTTTGATGTTTCCTTCTCTATCAGCGACGGTATATGAAAAATTTACAGTAAATGGCGGTTTCTCGCTAAAATATTTATCCGCTTCAAACTTTAGTATGCTCGGTGGTTTATTTTGTGAAACGATAATCTCCTTATCTTTTTCTATTTCTCCGTTTGATTGGAATTTGGCTTTGACACTTATAAGGTGAAATCCGGGTCTGGTAAATATATATTTGAAATTCCTTTTATGCAAGCAATCGAATTCGTCCGAGCCTATAATGAGTTTGCAACTTACAATCCTATCGTTAAAAGAGACGGGTATGACTTCCACCGTTACTTCTTTACCCGGAATCAGAATGCCCTCATAGTATACGTCAAGTTTAATATCCGCTGCGGAGACATTTTCGAATTTTAGTTTTTCTTCCTCAGGTATACCCAAAAATACGTAAAATTTTCCGCAATTTGATAACCACGATGCACCGAGAGAAACTGTTGACATCATCTCTTTAAGAATTTTTTCGGTTATGGGAAAGTTTGTTTTTATATATTTTTCCAGCTTTCTGGATGCATTGCGAATAGCTTCGGAAGAATTTTTACCTACACCTATGGAAAAATATTGAAATCCGTTTCTTCTTGCGAATTCTTCAGGATTTTTTAACCATTTAGGTTTATTTTGTTCTATACACTCGCTGACATTTTCATTATTTTTAAGATTCTTTCCTCCACAATTTAGAAATGATAGAAAAATACTCAGGAGTATAAAAACTTTTATACTTCTATTCATACCTTAGGTATTCATTATAACCAAAAGAAACAATAAATTATCCAAAAGTTTCCCTGAACTTTCGTTCAAACTCATCGTAATCTCTACAAACAACGAAAACTTCCTGAACCGAGGTTCCTACTTTATAAAGCAATTTATAGCCAGTAATTGTCTTATATTTCAAGAATAAACCTTTTGAACCTCTTCCTTTATTTTGCCTGATAATTCTTCCGGGTATTATGCTTTCAACACAATCCCATTTTTCTATCTCTTTCAGATAATTACTTAGTCCTTCAAGAAGATGGTGTTCCACCTTTACTTTGCCGGATCGATACTTATATCTACCCATAATTTAGTTATTTAATCCCTAAGCATCTCTTCAATAGTGATGGAAACACATTCTCCCAAAGCTCTTAAGTTATAACCTCCCTCCAGGGCAAATAGCACCGGTGCGCCTACATAATCGGAGGCTTTGATTATATTTCTTACGATATGTCTTACACCTTCATTAGTTACGTTCAGATAAGTCAGCGGGTCATCGGCGTGAAGGTCATATCCTGCAGAAACCAGGACGAATTCAGGTCTGAACCTATCTATTAACTCTGGAACCAATTTTTCGTAAACAGGTTTGTACTCTTCATCTCCCGAGCCTGCCGACATGGGGACATTCACAGTATACCCATACCCCTTCCCTGCTCCTCTTTCATCTGCAGAGCCTGTTCCCGGATAAAAAGGATATTCATGACTGGAAAAGTAAAAAACCGAATCATCTTCATAAAAGCTTTTTTGAGTTCCGTTACCGTGATGAGCGTCAAAGTCTATTATAAAGACTCTTTTAATTCCCTTTACTTTCCTCAAATAATGAGCCCCTATAGCTATGTTATTAAAAATACAAAAACCCATAGCTTTGGCGTATTCTGCATGATGACCGGGTGGCCTCACAGCGCAAAAAACCCTATCAACTTCACCGTTTAAGATTTTATCTATACCCTCCAAAATGCCTCCTACCGCGTATAAGGCTACATCGTAAGAATCTTGAGTTGCGTAAGTATCGGGGTCAAGATATCCTCCCCCGGATTTACAAAAGTCATGAACTTCTTGAATGTATGTGGGGTCATGATTCAAGGAAACTTCTTCAACGTTGGCTCTCCTGGGTTTTATTTGGATTAATTCTTTGTCAAGCCCGTTTTTTTGAAGATGTTCCAGTATAGAGCTTAATCTATCTTTATTTTCCGGATGCTGTGGCCAATCGTGCTTTAAGTAAATATCATCGTAAACAAAACCTACCCTTTTCATATCACATGTATAATATACCTTCAGTTTACAGCCCCAATGTAATTTTTTTCGGGAGGTAAGTCCTATGAAGTTTTTCTTAGATACCGCTAATATAGAAGAGATTAAGAAAGCTTCTGAGTGGGGAATTTTAGATGGGGTAACAACAAATCCAACACTTATCTCTAAAACCGGAAGACCTTTTAAGGAAGTCGTTCAAGAAATCCTGGAAATAGTAGATGGTCCTGTAAGCCTTGAAACTGTCTCACTGGATGCAGAGGGTATGATAAGGGAAGGAAAGCTTTTGGCTGAAATGGGAGAGAATGTTGTAGTTAAAATACCTATGACACCTGAAGGACTTAAGGCTGTTCAGGCTCTCGAAAGCGAAGGAATACCTACGAATGTAACACTCGTATTTTCTCCAGCTCAAGCACTACTCGCTGCAAAGGCGGGAGCTTCCTACGTATCTCCCTTTGTAGGAAGACTCGATGATATAAGCGGTGAAGGTATGAAGTTAATTGAAGAAATCAAAACAATTTTTACTAACTACGAATTTGATACGGAAATAATAGTTGCAAGTGTAAGACATCCCATGCACGTTCTGGAAGCTGCTATAATAGGTGCAGATATATGCACTATGCCTTTCAAAGTTATGGAACAACTCTTTAAGCATCCGCTCACCGATATAGGCTTAGAAAGATTCTTAAAGGACTGGGAAAAAGTTCCCGAAAAACCTTTTTGAGTTAAAGGAGGGATAGATGTTAAGAAAGAAGAGTCTCAGAGACGTAGATGTAAAAGGGAAAAGGGTTCTGGTTAGAGTTGATTACAATGTTCCGATTGATGACCAGGGTAATATAGTAGACGATACCAGGATAAAGGCTTCCCTTCCTACCATTGAATATTTACTTGATGCAAATGCAAAAGTTATACTTATGTCACATCTTGGAAGACCGAATAATAAAGACCCTAAATACAGCTTAGCTCCCGTAGCAAAACGGTTATCCAGATATATAGGAAGAGAAGTAAAACTTGCTCCGGACTGTGTAGGAGAAGAAGTAAAACAAATGGTACACTCAATGAAAGAAGGAGAGGTAATACTTCTGGAAAATCTTAGATTCCATAAAGAAGAGACTGAACGTGATGAAAATTTCGCAAAAGAACTTGCAAGTCTGGGAGAGGTCTACGTTGCAGATGCGTTCGGTACCTGTCATAGAAAACACACAAGCGTATACCTCGTCCCTAAATTCCTAAAACCTGCCGTAATGGGATTCCTTCTAGAAAAGGAAATCAACTACTTTGAAAAAGCTATGGTAGCTCCTCAAAGACCTGTAGTGGCAATACTGGGTGGTGCGAAAGTTTCTTCCAAATTAGAAGTTATTAAGAACCTCATAAGAAGAGTAGATAAGTTATTCATAGGCGGTGCTATGGCCTTTACATTCCTGAAAGCTATGGGGTATCAAGTCGGAAGTTCTTTAGTTGAAGACGACCTGCAAGATGTTGCAAGGGATTTAATAGATGTAGCCCAAAAACTCGAAATAAAGTTATACCTTCCAGTTGATTTCGTTATAGGAAAGGAAGTTTCCGAAAATACACCCACCAAAGTAGTCCCTTGGCAAGAAATACCCGAAGGATGGATGGGACTCGATATCGGTCCAGTTTCCATAGAACTTGTTAAGGAAATAGTTTCTGATGCACAAACCATAGTTTGGAACGGCCCCATGGGAGTTTTTGAAATAGACAAATTCAAGCACGGAACAATAGAGGTGGCAAAACTACTTGCCGAGTCTCCTGCACTTACTATTGCAGGAGGAGGGGATACAGACCACGCAATTCACAAAGCAGGGGTTTATCACGCTTTCGACTTTGTGTCAACAGGAGGAGGAGCTTTTCTTGAACTTCTTGCAGGTAAAGAACTCCCTTGTCTTGTCAATCTCGACGATGAGGAGGAATAAATGCCTTTAACTCCCACGTCTAAACCTCTAACCGTTAAAGAGTTTGATAAAGCTCTCTGTGGAGTTTGCGGTGGATGTTCCTCTGCCTGCGGTTATATAGCCTACTTAAAGGAAGATACACTTATAGATTTATACGGTCATCCTCACGACCCTAACGGTATAGGAAGTTTCTGTACAAAGGGAATTACATATATACAGGAAATCTCTACAAATCCCTTAAGGATATCCGAACCCATTCTGATAGAGGGAGATAACTACAGGCAAATTTCCTACGATGAAGTTATCGATATATTGAAGGATTTATCCAAAGGAAAAGTTGCGGTATTCTTAGATAGATTTGCAGGTTTAGAAGAATACCTGATAGTTAAAGAGTTCACCGATGAAGTATACTCCGACAGCGTTTACTTGCCATTTAAGCAAACTTCCGTAAGGGCTCAGGAGTGGGTAAATAAAAAGGCTATTCTTATCTTCGAAGCAGAGCCTACTTTTTCCGAAGTAATGCTTACCCGGTGGATAGTGGATGCCTTCGAAAAAGATGCCTTTATATTTTCCGTAGGAAGTAGGTACACTACGGTTTTTCAAAAATCAAAAGAAAACATACTCACAACTCCAGATAAAACTGTAGAGATTCTGGAGGCTATAGCGGAAGGGAAATACGAGGAGAAAATTACTAAGTTTTTAGAATATTTCGGAAGGGAAACTGTAGTCATAGTAGGAGATACACTTCTAAAAAGTCAATTCAAAAATAGAGTTTTAAAAGCTGTAAGAATCCTTAGGGAACGCTTCGGAACGGATTACTCTTTTGTAGGAAACATTACACCTTTTCCCGTAAAAAGTTTAGAAGAGTTTATTGAAAATCTTGAAGATTTCGATTATATACTCACTTTCGGAAACCCTTTTATTTATTTATCCGAGGAAAAATTAGAAAAAATTAAATCTAAAACAGTTATAAACTTTGCCTATTTTCCCACAATTACAGCCAATTACAGCAACCTTGTAATTCCGAGAACTACATTCGCTGAAAGGGAGTTTATAGTAAAAGGTTTCGGCTTTTTGAGCTATTCTCCCAAAATTTTAGAAACAAAAATTCCACAACCTTACGAACTTCTTGTCAAAGCAACAGGATTGAACTTCAATTTGGAAACTTTTCTAAAGAATTTCGGAGTTTCTATAGAAGAAATAAAGGAAAAAGAAGGCGGAGTAGATTTGAAAATGAAAGATATTTTGGATATGTCCTTCGAAGATGATGCGGAAGAGGTAAAAGGTGAAGTTTGGATGCTTTGCGATAACTCCCTCGTTGAGGAGTTAGGGCATTGGAATTTATGGACTCACGCGATAGAAAGGAACCAATTTGCCTACGTTAATGAATCAACAAAAGAAAAGTTAGGTATCGGAGAAACTATTAAAATAAACTCAGCTGAGTTAAGAGTTAAGATTAACAACAACATCGCGGATAATGTTATTTTCATCCCTAACGCTTTCGAAGAATTTCAACCCTTTGAACCTGGAATAAGGGTGGGAAGGATTTTGAAAAAACCCTTCTGGCGTTTTGAAGCTTTTTGAACTTTTTTAAATTTTCCTAAATTTATATGTATGAAGATTAAAGAACTTTCCGAAAAGCAAAAGGAATTTCTAAAAAACGTTTTTGAAGTTGATACTCTTCCTGAAGATAAATCGTTGGAGGATTTTTTAAGTGAAAAGGGATGCAAACTCTATCAATGTAAAGGATGTGGAAAGCTTATTTTTCATGACAACTATGAATTTTGGAACCTTACGGACTGTTGTGATGATAATTCGAAACTGGTTGAAGATGGAGTTTTATGTGAGGTTTGTTATGCGAGAAGTCCGGAAAATTTAAAATACTGGATTTTCTTTAAACCTTCCTGGTATCAAAAGGTTGATTTTGAAAAATAATGCCCAGTTTTAAGGATATTGAAGAAGTTAGAGATTTTATAAAGAAAACCGACAAAGACACTTCCATTTACGTTGGATGCGATTCGAGACAACAGAAGGATAAAACAGTTTTTGTCACAGTAATTGTCGTACATCTGAGTTCAAAACACGGAGCGAAGGTTTTCTGGAAGGTAGAAAAAACACAAAAGATAATTTCCTTGAGGCAAAGACTCATGGAGGAAGTAAGCAGAGCGGTTTACCATGCTCTCCTGATTGCCGATGTAGTTGAAAATAGACATTTTGAAGTTCACCTCGATATAAATCCCGATGAAAGTAGGGCTTCAAGTGTAATCCTGAGGGAAGCTGTGGGTTATGTCCTTGCTCAAGGTCTGAAACCCGTTTTAAAGCCCGATGCCTTTGCAGCTTCGAGTGCAGCGGATTATATAACCGATAGATACTAATCTATTCCTATAAACCAGTATTCACTTCTGAAGCTTTTACCGTATTTAGGAGAGTGATACCTCAGGTATCTGTAGAACTCTATTCTGAAATTTAAGATTAAACCATCCTTAAAGCTGAACGAAATGAAGGGATTCTCAAGATTGTAGGTTCCTTCTCCGACGATTATAGCATCTTCCCTGTAGATTTTTCCTCCGCTTTTCGGATGCGGTTTTCCATTGGGAAGTTTTGCAGCAAACATTATCCACTTATCCCATAAATCGTAATTCCTCACCCTTACCGTTTCATTTCTCAAAAATTTCGGATAATTAAAGACGTAAAGGGAAAGACAGTAGGGTGTATCTCCGTACTCCAGCTTGATATGGGCGTTTTTCTCATTTTCGGAAGTATGAATGTGAACCGAAAATTCTCCGGAAAGCGTAGGCAGTTTATCAATACGTATCGTTTTCTCAGGGTCGGTACCGAGAATTATAGGAAGTGTTTTTTCTTCTTCCATACTTACTAATCTAACAATGCATCTACATAAGCATTTACATCAAAAGGTTGAAGGTCATCTATTTTTTCTCCTACACCTATAAGCTTTATAGGGATTTTTAATTCTTTACATATTGCTACTACTGCTCCTCCTTTAGCACTTCCGTCCAGCTTAGTAATAACTATACCCGTTATGTCTATTGCTTCCTTGAAAACCTTAGCTTGTTGTATGGCATTTTGCCCTGTTGTAGCATCAATAACTAAAAGTGCTTCCGAAGGCTCTTCCGAATCAAACTTTTGTATAACTTTCTTTATCTTTCTCAGTTCGTTTATAAGAGGTTCCTTTGTATGTAGTCTGCCTGCTGTGTCTATAAGAACAACATCGTACCCACCTTCTTGTGCCTTTTTCATTCCCTCGTAAACTACAGCTCCCGGGTCTGTACCCTCCTGTTTCTTAACTAAGTCCACTTCTGCCCTTTTTGCCCAAACTTCCAGTTGCTCAATTGCAGCAGCTCTAAATGTGTCCGCAGCTACCAGAAGAACCTTCTTTCCCTCACGCTTTAGTTGATGGGCAAGCTTACCTATCGTTGTAGTTTTCCCTGAGCCGTTTACCCCAACAAAAAGTAGCACAGCTCCAGTTTTTTCGGGAATATTCAAATTACCCCTGCAGTTCTTTAAAAGCTCCTTTAACTCCTTCTTCAGAAGTTCTTTTATTTGTTCACTTTCCTTTATGTTCTTCCTGATAGCCTCTTTTCTTAGTCTTTCTGTTATATCAACAGCTGTCTTTACGCCTATATCCGCCTTTACCAACATCTCTTCGAGTTCTTCGAAGAACTCTTCATCAACCTTTCTTCCTCTGAAAAGAACTCCAAACTCAACCGCTTCCTTTGTTTTCTTTAAACCTCTTTTTAATTTTTCCAGTATGCTTTCCTTCTTCTCCTCTATAAGCCCCAGCTCTAACTTTAACTCTTTAATAAAGTTCTCAAGCTCTTCTTTTCTATCGTAAGGAACTATATTCAAAGCTCTTTCCGCGTAGTCCAGGGCTTCTCTATTCTTGCCGAGCTGTCTATATATCTTCGCTACGTTGAAGATACTTTCAAAGTCTCCTACCTTCAGATGCTCTTCTATTGCCTTTTCGTAGTCTCCTACGGCTTGATAAACTTTAGCTCTTTCCTTCGCAGTTCCTATTTTGCCGTCGAATTTCTTGAGATACGGGTAAGCTTGAACGAGCTTTCCTTCTTGAACGTAAAGTTCAAATAAAACTTCTGCAAGGTCTTCCCGCTCCGAAGCATACTTTTTCAATATCTTTTCTGCTTTTTCCTTTTTCCCTTGTTTTATGAGTTCAAGAATGGCACTTTTATCTCCCTTTTCAGCTTTTTTTTCTACATCGGACTTTCTCCAGAAGAAAACCATAGAGTTTAATTTACTATAAAAAGTTTTATAATATCCTTTTCTATGGGTTTCCAAATAAAGACTCCCCTTCTGGCTACCGATGTGATAATAAGGCTGTGGGAAGAAGAAAAGTTTAAAGGGATAGTCCTGATAGAAAGGCAATACCCTCCTGTAGGGCTCGCACTCCCCGGAGGTTTTGTAGAAATAGGAGAAACGGTGGAGGAAGCAGCAATAAGGGAAATGAAGGAAGAAACATGTCTGGACGTTAAGCTTTCAAAACTTTTGGGAGTCTATTCAGACCCAAACAGAGACCCAAGAGCCCATGTAGTTTCCGTAGTATGGATAGGTGATGCTCAAGGGGAGCCGAAAGCGGGAAGTGATGCTAAAAAAGTAAGAGTCTTTAAACTTGAAGATATACCTCTTGATGAACTTGTATTTGACCACAAGAAAATATTACTTGACTTCCTCAGAACAAACTTAAAATAAATCTTAAATAATGACGGTAGTATTAAATCTTTACCCGATAAATTTTAAAAAGGAGAATAGTATCTTTACCGTATTCGAGAGTGAAACAGAAATACCACCTGAAGACCTTAATAGGGTAAGGTACAGATTATTTAGAGGGTTAGTGCGCCCTGTTTTCAGAGATGGTTTTAGTTTTTTTGTTTTAGGAGAAGTTAAAAAAGATAATGTTCTTATTGAAATGTCTAAAGATAAAATTTACTCACTGAGGAACATCGGAACCCTAAAAGTAACGGAATTTAAAAACGCTTCCCAAGTTCAGGAGCTTTTAAGAGACTCTATAAATCTGAGAAATGTTTATGACAGATGGAGAAATAAGTTTATGAAGAAATATAACTACCGTATAGTATGGAAAGGTTTAGAGGTTTTTATCTATCCGAAAATCGAGGATAAGGTAATACAAAAAGAAAAAAATTACTATCTTCAACTCGATATATCCTTTAAATTTATCCCCTGCAAGACACTTCAGGAATTAATAGAAAAAAGCGTAATCCATCCTAGCGAAAACTTAGAGGTAAAACCTTCAAAAAAAGATTTTGTTGGGCAAATTGTAAAGATAGGTTTAGCCTCAGAACTTTCAGAAGATTACATCAGGGAAATGATAAAAAAATCGACTACATCTGTAACGAGAAAAGCATGGGAGGAAATATTAGCGGATGCGGAAAAAAGAAAAAGGAGTTATGTAATTCAACTAAAGGGAGGTTATACATATCCCGCGACTGTTCTTTATCCCGTTCTTAGAATAGAGAGCTTTCACGAAACCGAACGGGTAAAGCTTCTCAGTATGGTAAAACTATCTCCCCAAAAAAGGATAAACTTTATAAGGGAAATAATATCGCTACTTAGAGAATATTTACCTGAGTGGGATATATCCCCAGAAGAAGCAAAAAGCGAAGGGAAAATAGAGTATCTTAGGGATATAAGGGATGCGAAAGGACTTGTTGAGAGCGTAGATAAGAATATGAGGGCATTCATTCAGAAGTGCAATCCGTTTATAAAAAAGAATAAATTGAGATTGGGTCTTCTCGCTGTGGAAAGAAATAATAAAAGTAAAGCCTTTAGAAAAAAACGCAGAATGTTTATAAAAAATCTTCGTAATGCAATAAAGGAAAAAGGGATAGAAATAGAAACCTCAAGTGCTATTGGTATTACCGCTAACAGTAGAGAAGAGGCAAAACTCAAACTCGTTGATAAATTTGATAAGCTAAAAGATACGGATATCCTAATAATCTTTTTCGATGAATACGGGGAGATAGACCACTATACCGACCTATCTCTTTATGACTTTATAAAATCTGAGTTTCTTAAACAAGGTATTCCTACACAGTTTATCAAAAACAAGACTTTGCAAACTGCAAATCTCGATACTATGGAGTTAATAACCATGAACGTTATGGAACAGATTCTTGCTAAAACGGGAAATATACCTTACAAACTCGCAAACCCTTTAGGAAAAATTGACGTATTTGTAGGTCTTGATGTAAGTAGAATAAATAAAACAAATCAAGCTTCTTTTGCAAAGATTTTTTTATCGGATGGAACATTTATAAAGTATCAGATAAGCAAATCTCCTTCTTTCGGTGAAGAAATTACCAAAAGGGCTATAGAATCCCTATTTTTATTCCTACGAAGAGAAATAATGAAAGAGAGGATAAAAATCGTTGTCCACAGAGATGGAAGGTTTCCAAAAGGAGAAATGGAAAACTTCTTAAGTTTAAGTAAGGTGTATAAATGTGATTTGGAGCTTGTTGAAGTTGTAAAAAGAAAAAATCCAAGATTTTTTGGTGATAAAATGTTAAAAGGACATTGCTTTAAACTCGATGAAAATACCCTGATACTTGCAACCTATAATAATATCTATAGAGGTACCCATAATCCCATAAAAATTAGAAGAGTATATGGGAAAATACCAATAGAAACGCATGCTTCTTATGTGCTGAGTCTAACCCTACTTAACTATGCATCCTTTCAACCTGTAAAGCTTCCCGCAACAATTCATTATTCCGATAAAATAACTAAATTGATGCTAAGAGGTATAGAACCTTTCCACAGTGAAGGTGATATTATGTATTGGTTATGAAGTGGATAAAGCTCAAAAGGAACAAAATAAGAGTCTATGGAAAACCTGCAAAAATTTTAATGAAAGGTTTGACAGCTCCCGAAGAACATACCCACTTTCTCCACGGACTACTTACCAATGATATAAAATCCTTAAAGCCTTATACATTTAATTACAATTTGTGGCTGAAACAAAACGGAAATCCGATTGCGGATTTCTTTGTTTATAAAATCAAGGATTACTATATACTCGACACCGAAGAAGATGCGGACTTTGTAATAAATGAGTTCACAAGATTAAAACTATCCTTAAAGGTGTATTTCGATAACCTGAATTTGTACGAACACGTTTTTATTTACGGAGAAGGTGCTGAAGCCTTTGTAAAGGAAAAATTCGGAATCGAGTTAAAAGATTACGAAGTAAAAGAGATTAAGGAAGATGTGTTCATAGCCAAGAACCCAGTAAGACTGAAAGAAACGGGTTTTGATTTGTTCGGTAATATAGAGGAATTTTTCAAGGAACTACCCGAAGAAGGCCAAGTTTCCGAAGATGAATTTGAAGAGGAAAGGATAAAAAACTGTGTTCCCAGAATCCACAAAGAATTAAGAGAAGGGTTTTCACCTTTAGAAGCGGGAGTACTTTCCTACGCAATAAGCTTGAATAAAGGTTGCTACGTCGGTCAGGAAGCAATAGCAAGGGTTTACTTCAGAGGCAGAACTCCCAGAACCCTCGTTAAGTTTGAAATTTTGGAAGGTGTTAAGGAAGGGAATAAGATACTGGAAGATGGTAAAGCGATAGGACTAATAACTTCCGTATCACCCTCCGGAAATACAGCATTAGGGTATATGTTGAGGGCTAAATTAGAGTTAGAAAAGGAATACAGAACAGAGGAAGGAAGAGTAAAAGTCTTAGAGGTCTGTGAAGGTGGAAAAGCTCAATAAAGTTGCAAAACTCACAGAAGAGTATTTAAAAAACTATTGCAGTAACTTAGAAACCAAGAGGGAAAATAACAAATATCTGTTTTTTTGCGGCAATTACTTAATCGGTTCTACCGTCCTTATAGATGAAGAAAAAATAGCGACAACAGTTTACTCGGCAAAAATGAACGACCAAATTCTTAAAAATTTTCTAAACAAAATAAAAGGAGAACTGGGAAACGATGTTCTGGAACAAGGTATAAGAACATCGGGAGCCCTCAACGAAAATTTCTACTACGCCTACAACTGGATAAAGTTATAGTTTCTTTTCTACTTCTTTTTTCACATCTTGCCACGCATCCCTTAAGTCTCTGAGAATCTCGGCTATCTTTATAAGCTCATCTTTCGTTTTATCTACTCTTACCAGAGTAGAAAGAATAATGGTGTAAATTTGGTTTAAATTTTTAGCTATTTCTTGACCCTTTTCTAAATCGAGAAAGGAATTTAAAGCACTTACTATATCGTAGACCTTATCTATATTTTCCACAAATTCTTTTCTCTTTTCCAAATCTTCTCTGAAATCGTAGAGTTCTATAGCCTTTTCCATACATTCGATAGCCTTATCGTACAGCATAATTATCTGTGTGAGTGGTGAAGCTGTCTCAACCATATTCTGAAGGTAAACATCTGCTACATTTTTCATTACTTTTTACCTCCTGTCATTTCTGATAGTGAAACGATAAACTGTTGAAGTCTCGCCCTTATATCGTTAGCGTAATTCATAAAACTCTCAAGTTGAGAAAATTGTCTCTTCAGGAGAAACTCTTCCCTCTTTAGCCTCTCTGCCAATACTCTTACCCTTTCGTCTATCCTATCTATCTGATTTTGTAAGAAATCTTTGAAATCCTTAAAGGATTCGTAATTGACGTTTATAAAGTTCTTGGAAGTGTTAAGGAACTCGTTCATTTTGAGTTGAAACTCATCCATATTGTCTTGAATAACTTGCTCGAGATTTCCGCTCAAAGCAATCGTTCCGTCTTCTTTGTATTCAATTAATCCCAGTTCTATTAAAGGATTCAAAGCATTTGCAAGTTGATACTTTAAATTCATAAGGGTGTTTTCTCCTTTAAAGGGAGCATTTTCTCCCAGAGTTAGATTTTTAACACTTGTAACCAAATCGTTATAAGCCTTTACAAAGTCGTTCAGAAAACTCCTGATTTTACCGTAATCTTCAGTAATGCTCACATCGGAACTTCCCGTTTGTTTTACCGTAATGTTAACTCCCTGAATTACATTTTCAAAGGCATTTCCCGCACTTTCTATTACATTCCCGTTTCCTATCTGAAGTTTAGCGTTTTGAGCCTGCTGAACTAAAACATTATTTCCAAATTGAGGAGGTAATGTACCTATAAGGTGAATAGCTTTTACCGATAAATCACTCGCAGTCTCTACCGTGGAATTTTCCGCAGAGGTTTCCGACAGCATTAACTTATACTTACTTCCATCAAAGTAAATAGACGCCCTTACATAATCTTGAGCGTTGTTTATCTTATCCACAATATCCTGCAATGTATCCGTAGACGTGTAATCTATGGTAAAGTCTACGTAGTTGGTCAGGTCAGTATAATACTTCAAAGTAAAACTTCCATTGGAACCTATAGTTTCGGTCAAAGAGTTAAATCCACTATCGTAAACGAGTATCTCGGTACTTGCAGTACCTATAACATTTACACTAAAACTAATACTCGGTGCTTCAGAGGTGACAGATACGGAAATCACATCTGTATTGGAAACTTTCGCAGATTTTACACTAAGGGCATCACTTAGATTAAAGTTTTCTATTAAGGTTTTTAAATTTTCTATTTTTTGTGAAAATTCTCCGAGAAGTTGTAGTTTTTGGTTTATTATTTGTTTTTGCTGTTGTAATTTCTGGATAGGAATACTTTTTACTGCTATCAATTGATCCAGTATAGCTCCCCAGTCGTAAGCTCCGCTAAATCCTGGGAAGTAAATTTCACCTGCCATCAGTTATACCCTCTCATTTAATAAAACACCTAACATCTCGTCAATTCGCTTCATAAGTTCAAGTAAGTACTCAGGGGGAATCTGTCTTATAATTCTATTGGTATCCCTTTCTATTATCTTTACCACGGGAATTTCTAAATCTTGGTCTATTTCTATCTTTAAATATTTATTCAGGTAGTCCAATTTCCTCTTTATTTCTTCTATGATTTTCTGAATTTCCTCATTACTTACTCTTTGATTTCCTTCCAGTCTTTGTTTTATTTCCTTTCTGAAATTTTCAAGGTTTTTCTGATTTTTCTGGAGCAAATTTTGTTGGATTTCTTTGAAGAACTCCCAATCAAAAGAACCATCCCCCCGCTCAATTCTCATCTCAATCCCTCAAAAGAAATGAAATAAAAGAGGAAAACCACCCCAATTACCTGAGGAGCTGGAGAACTAATTGGGGCAGTGTGTTTGCTTGAGCAAGCATAGCAACTCCTGACTGCATTCTAATTTGATATTTGGTGAATTCAGTCATTTCCTTAGCAAAGTCTACATTCCTTATTACACTCTCCGCATTATCTACGTTATCTTTAGCAATAGCTTGGGCATCGTAGATAGCCTGAAGATTGATAATTGTAGAACCTATTTGGGAGCGGATAGTATCTACCTGTCTTATGGCAGATTGAATTAAAACCTGTGCTATTTGTGCTCCTTTGCTTGTTGTAACATCAATGGTTTCAAGTGAGTTAAAATTAGCACTTACTATATCTACTGTAGTAGAGTCACCATCAATATTAAAGAATTCTATTCCTAAAGCTTCAATATCAAACTTATCTACTCCCATAACTGTTAGAGTTCCTACTTTTACAGCAGAACCGGTTCCACCAGAAACGTTATTACTGGTTGCCGAGTTGCCATCTACATAAACAAGCATATCCAAGCTTATCGTAGTTCCTGTTCCTGCTGTTACTTCTACGGAAATAGTTTCTCCATTTGGCGTTTTAAGAACCAGTCTGTTTCCGGAAGAATCTTTAGAAGCTACTAACTTACCTTGTGCTTGGTCGTTGATATCTGCTATAAACTCATCCAGGGAAACAGTGCCTGCATTATAGGTTTTCTCAAATACCAACTCTCCACCTGCATAGAATTTAATTGTAGCTGAATCTCCAACAGTCAAGTTAAAATCCCTATCTGCCACAGAGACATTTTCCGCATATGCTCTTACACCTTTGTTCTGCAAGGTTGCATTGTTATTAATGGTATTTGCCACTGCAGAAGCGTCAAGTATATAAGTATTGTTAGCTGGGTCAATTAAATATCCAAGTTGATTTAAGGAATTCAAAGTTACAGTAGTTCCATCGTTGAATGTAAACTTTAAATAATCTCCGTTATCTACGGTATAACCTTGATTTCCAGCTAAAAGACCTCCTGTACCTAGAAGAGCTAAAGTGGAATCTTGTAAAGTAGCAGGACTGCTTTCAGCAACATAGCCACCCAGCTGTTGAGGTAATACACTTGCTATACTTACAGAAAGAGTTTGCGCTGCTCTTGCACCATAGTGAACTCTAACATTATTGAAGGAACCGTTAAGTAGTCTCAATCCATTATATTCCGTATCCTGAGCTATTTTTAAAATAGCATCTCTTAAGTTTTCTATATCCCTCTGGAGAGCATCCCTCGCATTCGAGTCATTTACATCGTTTGCAGCACTTACAGCCTTTTGGTACATAGTTTTTAGCTTGTCGTAAATCTGGGAAACACTACCTTCCGCTATTTGGAGTGCGGATATAGCAAACTGAATGTTTCTGTTTCCTTGGTCAAGAGCTGTGGATACTAAGGATAATTGGTCTGCTATGAAGAGTCCGGAAGCGTCGTCTGCTGCGGAGAGGATTCTCAAACCTGTGGACAGTCTGAGTAAGGATTTGTTCATAAGTCTTTCGTTTTGTTTTAAACTAGTATAAGTGACAGCAGCCTCATAATTATAATTAATCCTCGTTGCCATTTCTTTTACCTCCTTTTTTGGTTTTTCTCATTAATATTTATCGGAAGAAAAAAAGGATTTTTTAGAGGAAGGGAAGAAAAGAAATTAATAGAGATATTCTTTGAAGAACTCAACCGTTAGATTCCAAGCGTCTTCAGCCCTGCAGGGATTATAAACATCTTCTCTTTTTTCATTAAGGAAGGCATGAGTCACTCCGGAGTAAACTTTTATCTTTACGTCAACGCCATTTTTCCAAACTTTTTTCGCTATATCTATAACTTCGTCATTATTTACAAATTCATCCTTCTCCGCAAGTATGAAGAAAATGGGAACTTTTATATTTTCCGCATCTATCTTTGTAAGCTGAGGCAGTCCGTAAAAGGGTACGCTTGCATCTATAAGGTCGGAAAACTTTCCTGCAAAGTACATAGATAGAGTTCCACCGCAACAGAAACCTGTTACACCTACTTTTTTAGGAGAGGTATACCTACATTCCTTTAAAAATTCTACCGAAGCTTTGAATATAGCATCTACCTTATCCATTCTATTTTCGAA
This sequence comes from Aquifex sp., assembly GCA_003978875.1. Lineage (GTDB taxonomy): Bacteria > Aquificota > Aquificia > Aquificales > Aquificaceae > Aquifex. The sequence goes on from QNXQ01000059.1 coordinate 23,071, forward strand.
CATATCCATCATAAGTTTTCCTGCATCATCAGGGTTATCCGCATTCTTTCCTTCGTAAAGGTCGGGTGCAAAGGCTACAAATCCCTCTTGAGCAAACCTATCACATATTTCTTTTATGTTAGAAAGAGGACTTTCCAGTCCCCACCATTCGTGCAGAACTATTACACCAGGTCCTCCCCATTTTGGTGTGGATATATACCCTCTAACTTTCACCCCGTTTTTTTCAAACTCTACCATTTGTCCCATTTCTTCCACCTCCTTTTTAAGAATTATAGTCTTTAGGGGGTTCATAAAGTAAACCGAGACTCATTCCCCATATGAGATGCTCCAAAAATAGGGAAATGTGGGCTTTCAAAGGCATATTCAGAAAGGCTCTCATAAACTCCGAACCGCCCAAAGCGGTGATTATTAGAAAAACAATAACCAAAACATGCCAAACTAAACCGAAAACAAATCCTTTAATCAGACCATTGCCCGGGAGCTTAAAGTAAACCGAAGGGTGAACAAATACAACAGCCAAGATTAGGGAATTTAGCATGTGTCCCAAGATAGTTATCCAATCTTCAAGTCCCTTAAATATTCCCCATATTTTTGTCATTTCTATGTAATACTTGTATGTTCCGAAAAGTCCGAGGAAACCATCGAGCATAAGGTCAACACCCATCATGACGTATCCGGCAAAAAACGAAGCAAAAAGGTAACTCCCGAAGTTAACTCCTTTAATTATTGCCATGGGATTATCTTATCAAGCAAACCTATTAGCTTTCTTTTAAAGGTTATAAGAAATTCTTTAACTTTTAATAAGCAATATGTAATATTCTCTAAGATTGATGGATTACATTTATAAAGATTTTCTCCTTACCGCCAGAATGCTTGCACAGGAGCAGCTGGTTTATTCCTATACCGGGAACCTGAGCAGAAGATGGAAGAATAATCTATTTATAACGAGAACAGGTGCCAATTTGAGGAATTTATCCAAAGAGGACATAATCGTTTTACCCTTCGATAAAAAATCGATTCTCGAGACCAGAGCTTCATCGGAGCTTATAGTTCATAGAAGCATTCTAAGAAGTTCGGGAAAGAAGGCTGTTCTTCATACCCATCCGATATACACGGTAAAGCTTTCATTCTATTGCGATGAAATAACTCCTAAAGACAACGAGGGAAAGGCTATTCTCGGAAGCGTTCCAGTTCTTGAAGTGGAAAAACCTACAGCCAGCGTCGAACTTGCCGAAGCTTTATCGGAAGTTTTGAAAGAGAAAAAGGTTGCAGTGATAAGGGGGCATGGTGTTTTTGCAGTAGAAAATTCTCTTTTCAAAGCCTACGAGGTTGTTTCTATTCTTGAGAATTCCTGTAAAATTTTGTGGAGGTGTCAGAATGGGGAAAAAAGTTGAAGAATACAGAGGATGTGTAATCCCGGAAGACTTGTATTACGATATCGAAAATCAAGTTTGGTTTAGAGTTAACGAAGACGGAACCGTCACCGTCGGAGTTACCGACATAGGCCAAGCAAGGGCTGGGAAAATTATAAATATTAGAATAAAAGCTCCCGGTAAACACGTTAAAAAGGGCAAACCGGTGGCAAGCCTCGAAAGCGGAAAATGGGCAGGGCCCGTTCCTGCAGATATAGAAGGAGAAGTTGTGGAAAGAAATGAAAAACTATTTGATAAACCTGACCTTATAAACGAAGACCCTTACGGCGAAGGCTGGATAGCAAAGTTAAAACCTACAGATTTAGAAAGAGATTTGCAGGATTTGGTAACCGGTGAAGAAGCTATTCAAAAACTTAAAGAGTATATAGAAAGGGAAGACGTTAACTGCGGAGAGGAAAGAGCACAAATCAGCAAAAAATTCTATAAATAAGCTTTTTGAGTTTTTCTTCTCTTTCTACCTTTACTTTGAAGTTCAAAGCGAAAATATTTTTATATCCTTCCAGCTTTACCAAATCCTTGGGAGTGGTTAAATAAATTTCATCTTCCTCAGGTTCAAAATCTTTGTAATCATAGTGGTCTCTATATGATAAGAATTCCTTTACGGAGATATTAAGTTTTCCGAGGACTTCCCTGAATTGTCCGTTATCTCCGAGTCCGCTAAAGGCTATAACTTCTTTATCCTTTAGAATATCAATAGGAACTTCCTCAAAATTGGAATTAAGCAGGGATATAAATTCTCTGAACATTTTAAAAGTCGGTTTGCCCGTATAAAAGTCAAAGGGTTTTACCTCTTGATATGTAAGAATTATTACATCCGCTCTGTTTATTGAAGAAAGAGGCTCCCTTAATCTTCCCGCTGGAAGAAGATAATCCCTCAAATCTTCCCTTTTTATCATTAAGATATCGATATCCCTATAAAGAGCCCTGTGCTGGAAACCATCATCAAGTATTATTACCTCGGGAGATAACTTCTCCAAAGCGAGAATTCCGCCTTTGTATCTGTCTTCAGACACTATCACACTTGCAAAAGGTAAAAATTTCGCAAGTAAGTAGGCTTCATCTCCCGCCTCTTCCCAGGAGAGCTTTATATTTCCGTACTCGGAAACTATTTGCGGACCCTTTGTTTTTCTTTTATAGCCTCTTGACAGTATACAGATCTTTTTATCTTTTAACAGGTTTGCGAGATAAATAACAAATGAAGTCTTTCCGGTACCTCCCACGGACAGGTTTCCTACGGATATCACGGGAATAGGCAATTTTTTCGATTTTAATATCTTCTTATCATAAAATGAATTCCTAAAGTTTACAACCTTTCCGTAAAGTAAACTTAAAGGATATAAAAGCTTACTTCTTACCACCCTTAGGTTTTATTCTAAACAAACATTGGTCATAACCTTGGGATTTACACATAACTTCTTCAACGTCATACTCTTTTTCCAGGAACTCACTTAAGAAACCTTTAAAGAATCCAGCCATAGGCTGGCATACGGGCTTTTCACTTTGAGGAATAGCTTCAACAAGAATTGAACCTTCTACCTTTATTTCGAGATTATCAACGTCATACTCAAAATAGCCTATCATCCTAGAGGATTCGGCGATTATTGAAAGCACATCAAGAGCTTCATCTAATCTGTCCGTGTAAATTCCATACCTTTCTTTTAAAGTTCTTGCTCCTCTTTTTCCTCCAAACTCAGCAGCCTTCTTTATAAGTTTATCTAAGCCGAACTTAGCTATTTTATTTAAATCCCTATAAGCACCTATTAAAGCGTCCCTGTGTATTAACACACTTTCCCTTTCTATGGCTTCTGCAAGAGCCCTTATCTGGTCTTTAATCCCTACCATTTCCTACCTCGGTTAGCCTAAACTAACGTGTTTAAAATAATTTATCTCAGTATTTACTCTATTTCTATAACTTTTGCTATAAGGATTATTTATGATTGTCCCTTTCTATCAGACTACCTATTGTAAATCTATTAAGCATTCTAAGTAGCTCTTTCAGACGCTGGGCATGATAATCCTCGTGTTTTTCTATCCATTTGAAAAGTTTCTGTAAATCCTCACGGGTAATTTTACTCGAATACTCCTTGTATAAATCTTTAGCTTTTTCCTCTTCCATAATGTCATCTATAATTTCGTCAGCGGAGTATCCTTTAAAGTGTTTAGCTTCAGGCAGGGATAAATCCGGCATCGCACCCATTTCTCCTATTTTTTCTCCGAGTTTGCCCATGTGAACCATACTTTCTATTGCTATATCCAGAGAGGTATCCTTTTCCTGCCAGGTTTTTGAGTGGAAGAAGTGATGTAAGTGATCGAGTATAAGCCTGTATTCTTTTTGAAGTAGAGTATTCAAAATCTGAACGATTTCAGAATCAATTTCACCATTATCCTTAGCTTCTTCTACTTTCTTATTTTTCAAATTTTCCAGTAATTCTTTAAAATCATCCCTGTGTTTTGTTTCATCATTTATAACTCTATCCAGGAGTTTCTTTACCGAATCTTCCTTTACAATTTCAAGCTGTTCGGAGTAAATTTTTATAGCTTCTTCCTCAGCGTTTACATTGTTTTTCAACATTTCCTCCCAATTCTTTCCCAGATTTATCGCCTCTTCCACTCTTTTGAGGGATACCTTCCCTCCAAGTTCCACAACCTTTTGGGCAAACCATTTGAGGTGTCTCATCTCCTGCCTTGCTATA